>JBKJQG010000182.1:0-13513 GCA_046594925.1 Bacteroidia bacterium | reverse complement strand
GAAAATTATGGTCGAAACGATACTCGAAATTGCAAATTATTGATGGTGATAAGGCTCATTCTTCAAGATAGTCATCGCCCTGTAAACCTGTTCGGTAAAAAACAACCTTACCATTTGATGCGAAAATGTCATTTTTGACAATGCTACTTTTCCATCCGCCCTTTTGTAAACTGAATCAGAAAAACCATACGGTCCGCCCACGACAAAGACCAGATTCTTGATGCCTGAATTCATTTGCTGCTGAAGAAACCCTGAAAAACCGACTGAATCGTATTCCTTTCCGTTCTCGTCGAGAAGTATCAATTTATCGGAAGACTGAATTTCCTTGAAAAGCAACTCCCCTTCTTTTTCTTTTTGCTGATCGATGCTGAGGGCCTTTGTATTTTTAAGTGCCGGAATAACGATGGTCTCGAAAGGAAGGTAGTGTTTCAGGCGTTTTTCGTAAGCAGAAGTCCCTTTTACAAGATATTCTTCCTCCGTTTTGCCATTCAGGATCAATCTAATTTTCATTTTGATTTGTTTAGTGATGCAAAAAAACTATATTTTTGTGGTATGGCAAATTAAAAGGGCAGGAAGAAATGCATTTTTATCAAAAATGGCTTAATAATTGCGTTTTACCTGCTATATAAAAAAGAAAATGAAAATCAGAACAGCACTCCTTTTATTCATCGTCACCATTTCCTCTTTTGCATTTACATTGGACGTGATTGACGACATTGCAGCAGCCGTCCGATCCGGAAACCCCAAGAACATATCTAAATTCTTTATTGATAATATTGACCTAAAAGTCATTGAGCAAGAAGACGTATACAGTAAGCAGCAGGCAGAAATGATCTTGAAGGACTTTTTCGCCAAACACGCTGTTAAATCCTATACCGTAGCACACAAAAGTCAGCCAAAAGCAGGTTCACAATATGTGATCGGTACGTTGGAAACAGCCAACGGAAAATTCAGGACTTATTTCCTGATTAAAACCACCGGTGCTTCCACCCTGATCCAGCAATTTAGAATTGAAACTGAGAATGAGTAAACATTTATCTCCGGAGCGTCTCTATCATTTTAACATCCAAAAATTTATTGTTTCTGCATTGGCCGAAGATACCGGAGACGGTGATCATACTTCATTGGCATGCATTCCGGCATCAGCCAAAGGAAAAGCGCATCTACTCGTAAAAGAGAACGGCATCCTCGCAGGAGTCGAGCTTTCCCTGAAGATCTTCAAAACTGTTGACCCTTCCTTAAAAGTAAAAGTACTGTTGAAAGATGGTAGCCGGATCAAAATCGGCGACATCGTACTTACCGTTGAAGGACGTTCACAATCTATACTACTTGCAGAACGCCTTGTCCTGAATTGCATGCAGCGCATGAGCGGCATTGCTACAAAAACAGATCATTTGGTCCAGCTTTGCAAAGGCACCCATACAAAAGTGATCGATACAAGAAAGACCAGTCCGAATTTAAGAGGGTTAGAAAAATGGGCAGTCGTACTGGGCGGTGGCGCCAATCACCGGATCGGGCTTTACGACATGATCCTTATCAAGGATAACCACATTGACTATGCAGGTGGGATCAAACAAGCGATTCAAGCATCGCAGAGTTATCTGAAGAGCAAGAAGAGAAAACTTAAGATAGAAGTCGAAGCAAGAAATTTGAAAGAAGTGAAGGAAATCCTTTCTGTTGGCGGCATTCATCGTATCATGCTCGACAATTTCACGCTTTCAGATCTAAAAAAAGCCGTCCACCTGATCAACGGAAAATACGAAACCGAAGCTTCCGGAGGCATCACAGAAAAGAACATTGCCGGTTATGCCAAATGCGGAGTCGATTTTATTTCCGTTGGAGCACTCACACATCACATTAAAAGTTTAGATTTGAGTTTAAAAGCGATCTGAAATGGAGCGGAAACATATCAAGCTCATTGTAAAGAACAAGCTGGCACACGGCATCATCAAACGGAGCAAACGCCTTGTATTACCTGGCTTCGAAGGTGTTCCACTTTATACCGTAAGTAAATTTTTCATAAAAGGCGTTTATGACGGTGCGCTCAATATGAGAGCTACATCACTTGCCTTCAGTTTTTTTCTTGCCATCTTCCCTTCCATCATTTTCCTTTTTACACTCATTCCGTACATTCCGATCGAGAATTTCCAAGACTATCTTTTTAATTTCTTGCAGAAGGTAATGCCGAAAGCTGCTTTCGAAGCTACCGAAGGAACCATTGCCGACATCATCGGAAATCCTCGTGGCGGCTTATTATCATTCGGTTTTTTGACGGCACTGTATTTTTCAAGCAATGGATTTAATGCGATGATCAGCGCATTCAACGAGACATATCACGACATTGAAAGCAGAAGTGTTCTCCGTCAGCGATTGACTTCTTTTTATATGTTATTTTTAACGGTCCTCCTATTGGCCATTTCCATAGTCGTTCTTATCGTGAGTGAATTGGGATTAAACCGACTGGAGACCAATTATTCGGGTTTGTACCACGTGCTGTCCTTTTCAAAATTCATCATTTTAGGAGGTCTGTGTTATGCCATCATATCCTTCAACTATTTCCTGGGACCCAAACGAAAGAAAGGCTGGCGTTTTTTCTCTGTGGGTTCTATGTTCGCGACAATCCTAATCATCCTGGCTATGGCCGGATTTACTTACTACGTTAACAATTTCGGGAATTACAACAAATTGTACGGATCGATTGGGACACTAATCGTTATCATGATGATGATCTACATCATTTCACTTATTCTTCTTTTGGGATTCGATTTGAACGTCAGCATTTACCATGCAAAGAAGGAGCGGGAAGCTAAAAGGAAGTTTGCTTCTCCTATATAACGTCTCTCTTGTCGTTATTGGTATCGTTATTTCTCTTTTCATGCTTTCGCCTCATCCGGATGTTCATAAACTCGACAAAGAGTGAAAATGCGATAGAGATGTAGATGAATTTTTTGTCTATGTGCTCGTGAAATGCCTCCAGGATTAATACTGCTCCGATCATCAGCAAAAAAGCCAAGGCCAACACTTTGATGGTTGGATTGTCGTTAATGAAATCACTCACCCTTCCCGAGAAGATGATCATTATGATCATGGCTATGATCACGGCTAAGATCATGATCAGGAGATTGGTTACGAGTCCCACCGCGGTAAGGATTGAATCAAAAGAAAAGACAATGTCAATCAAAACAATTTGTAGGACGATGGCATTAAAGCTAATCCTCTTCACATTCATCTGGTCGTCATCATATCCTTGGATCTTATTGTGAAGCTCCATGGTCGTCTTATAAAGCAGGAATATGCCGCCGGCAAACAAGATCAAATCCCTTCCAGTCACCCCAAAATCATTTATGTAGAACAACGGCTCTTTTAATCCTACAATCCATGATATGCTAAAAAGCAATGCCACGCGCATAATCAACGCCATCATCAACCCGATTGCCCTTGCTCTTCCTTGATCTGCCCTCGGGAGCTTGCCTGCAATGATCGAAATGAAGATGATGTTATCTATCCCAAGCACAATTTCCAAGACAGATAAAGTTAGCAAACTGATGAGCGATCCTACGGTAAAAAGCTCGTTAAAATCTTGGGCTAAATGCATAAAAGACTAATTTTTCACAAAAGTACGGAGAATTTTTTGAGGAAATAGAAAATTTTTGTGCCTGATTTTCAGACAAATGCAAAATATTTTAGTACTATGTGATACAAGGTACTACATTTTGTATATATCTTTGCAATGTCTTTTAGCTTGATTTGACGAAATCAAAAAATGGCCCTTGATAGCTACAAGGAAAAACAAAAACTTTTAAAACTCTGAAATATGAACATAGAAAACACAAAAGCGCAAATGAAAAAAGGCGTACTTGAGTTTTGCATTTTATCAGTGCTTTCGGGAGGCGAGAATTATCCTTCTGAGATCATAACAAAGATGAAAGACGCAAAACTCATTGTTGTGGAGGGTACATTATATCCCCTGCTAATGCGCCTAAAAAACGATGGCTTATTAGGCTATCGTTGGGAGGAGTCCACTTCCGGACCGCCCAGAAAATACTACAAACTTACTCCGGTTGGAGAACAATTCCTGAAAGAACTGGAAACCACCTGGAATGATTTAGTAGACGCCGTAAACAAGACAATACAAAAAAATTGAATTTGGGATTAAACCGTTGAAAAAACAACAAAGTCACAAACCCGCCTCCGCCCACTTCGGAGGATAAACTAAAAAAACTAAAACAATGAACAAAACCATAACAATGAACTTAAGCGGCATCATCTTTCACATTGAAGAAGATGCATATGAAATGCTTAACAAATACCTCAGTACCATCCGCGGCTATTTTAAGGATTCTGAAGGAAGAGATGAGATCATGAGCGACATTGAGTCGCGCATTGCCGAGATGCTGCAGGAAAAAGTAAACAACACCAAACAAGCGGTCTTGAAAATGGACGTGGAAAGTGTAATTGCTGTAATGGGCAAACCGGAAGATTTTGCAGGCGACGATGCTCCTGCTGCGGATCAGAAAAGTGAAAAAAAACAATCCGAACAAACTTATGAAGGCGACAGCAAAAGAAGACGCGTTTTCCGTGACCCCGACGATAAAATTGTAGGCGGTGTCTGCTCAGGAATTTCCAACTATTTTGACATCGACCCCATCTGGTTAAGAGGCGTCTTTGCCATCAGCTTCTTTGTTTTTGGATCAGGATTAATACTGTATATTATTTTATGTATGATTATTCCAAAAGCAAAAACTACAGCCGAAAAGCTTGAGATGCGCGGTGAAAAAGTTGACATCAATAACATCAGTAAAGCGGTGAACGAAGAGTTTGAAGAATTCAAACAACGTGTTGAAAAATTTGGAAAAGATGTAGGCTCTAAAGAAAACAGACAACGAATAAGAACAAATACCGAAAAAGTAGGAGATTTTATCGGTGATGTTCTTAAAAACATTTTTCAGATCTTCGGAAAGATCCTGTCGGTTTTGGTCATTATAATCGCTGTATTTTGCGTGATTGTCCTCCTGGGATCCTTATTCGGAAGAAATTTCATTCACGTGAATACCAACGATACCGACTTCTCCTACTCCATCTACGACATGATGCACAGCGTGTTCCCGGATAACCTACCGATAGAATATGCCGTGATCGGTTTGGTACTCTTCTTAGGATTGCCGCTTTTATCAATGATCTACGGTGCGATCCGTCACCTGTTCGGCATCAAACAAAAGCATAAGATTGTAGGATACACAACCAGTATACTTTGGGTCGTAGGATTGGGATTCATCATCTACGTGATTTACAGCGTGAGCAATGATTTCAAGGACGATGCTACTAGCAAACAGAACATCGAACTGGCTCCCATCAAATCCGACACCCTTTATCTGTCTGTCAAGAATTTCGATAAATACGGACTGAACAATGATGAGAACTACGATTCTAAAATCGTGATCGACAACTGGACCATGTTCAGAAAGAACGGGAAGACAACCAGCCTGGGCTATCCTCAGTTCGACATCGTGTTAAATGACAGAGATAGCGTTGAACTTGTGGCCATCAAATCAGCGTCGGGTGCAGATAAAAAAACAGCATTGTACCGCGCAAAAAATATCTCTTATAACATCAGTCAGAATGATTCACTCCTAGAGTTCAACCCGGAATTTGACATTGAAGAAGGCGACAAATGGAGAAACCAAAACCTGAGATTGGTGCTGAAGATCCCTGTAGGAACTGTCATTTTCCTTTCTCCGACAATGAAACACATCATCTATGACATCGACAACATTAGAAATGTTTACGACCGTGAAATGTTGAACAGAAGATGGATCATGACCAACAGAGGTTTGGAATGTATCGACTGCGAAGGTCTGGAAGAATACGAGTATGATCATCACATCGACATCACTCCTCCGCCTGCTCCTGAGCCTCCTCCAATAGATATTAAAAAAAAATAATTTGATTGTAACTTTCAGATGACATGATCGTCTGACTAAAAAAACAAAGACATCCCTATGCAAAAACTAACAACATTTGTTGTTGCTCTCTTTATAAGTATAGCAGCAACCGCCGGAAACGGCAACAGTATCAGCTCGATCATCAGTAAGGAATTAAAAATACCTGCAGAACTGAAACACAACAAAATGAATGAAAAAGTAAACGTTCAATTCAAGATCACGGAATCCGGAAAAGCAACCGTAATGAAAGTTGAAACAGAAAGTCCTGAGTTGAGACAATACATTATGAGCCAATTCCCAAAGATGAATTTCAACCCTTCATCAAAAGACCAGGAAGCGGTTTACTTCAACGACATCAACTTTAAAGTACTTTAATAAATGTCTTCCAAGGGGTATAAATTCGTGCAAAGATTTTATAACACAGGAGAATGAGTTCGTAGCATTTCTCATTCTCCGCCCCTTTTCTTTCAAAGCGATAAGTGTTCACTTATCGCTTTTTTTTAATTATATTTGTTGAAATGCTGTCAATGAAATCTGCCCTATTTATAGTCATGTCCCTGCTCCTACCGCTTAGTCATTTCGCGCAGGATACCATCATCAAAAGAACCGCCGAACAGGTGCTGGGTAAGGTATTGGAGATTTCCCCAACAGAGGTGAAGTACAAAAAATTCAACCTGCCAGACGGCCCCACATACATTGACAAAAAGAGCGACATCCGTATGATCATATACTCCAACGGTACGAAAGAATTATTTGAAGCCGAAACCCCGAAAAAAACTGTTCCAGACCCTGAGAACGACTATTATTCTGCAGCCGCTCCGAAGCAGGATAAAATAGTTGACCTTAAGACACGATATCATTATCAAAACCGAAACATCAGCCAGGCGAAAATGCAAAAGATCCTATTGGCTACCAACGATAAAGAAATAAAAGGATTAATCATGCAGTCGAGGGACTCTAAAAAATTCCAGCTCATTGGATTTGCCTCCATTCCGTTGGGACTTACGGCTTTGTATTGTCTTGGAGCAGCAGGTAACCCTGCCAATACAGGCAATTCAGGCAGCTATCTTCTCGCAAGCGGCCTTTGTGTGGCTGCCACGGTTGCTTGTCCGATCATTGGCGGAATTCAGAAGCGCAAGAAAGTCCGCTATAACAGTCGAGCGATTGAAATATACAATCAAAAATACTAAAATGAAACACTTGTTCTTCAGCTTCATTTTCTCTTTCAGCTGCTTTGCAAGTTATGCTCAGGATACCATCACCAAAAGAAATTCTGAAAAGATAGTCGCCAAGATCCTGGAGATTGGCCGGGATGAAATCAAGTACAAAAAGTTCGACTTTCAGGACGGTCCTCTTTATATTGAAAGAAAGAGTGAAATTAAAACAATTGTATATGCCAACGGAGTAAAAGAATCTTTTGCTGAAGTAAATGAAACACGCAGTGTCGTTTCCATTTCCGACAACAACGACTATTATTCATCCAAACAGGAATCGAACGACATTGACATGTGGAATTCCAACCGGTATACACAGAAAGGCCGGTCATTGGATGAGCGCGACATGCACACTATTATGATGAAGACCAAGGACAAGAAACTGATCGCACTGGCGGGTGCGGCTCAAGATGCCAAGGTTGGGCAATACATGGGCTTTGCAGGAATTCCCTTGGGAATTGCATCCTACGGTCTTTTGTGGGCAAGTTTAATCAACGGCAGCAGTGGCGGGTACCTCGGAGTCAAACCCAATCCAACATACATAACCGGCAGTGCCATCTGTGCCCTTGCAGCCATTGCTTGTCCCATCGCCTCCGGATCCTTCAAAAAAAAACGCAAGACTTGCAACAGAGCCGCGGTTAAACTTTATAACGAGAAGTATTAACATGAAGTTTTATATCCTTGTCTTGTCTCTTCTCTTATCCACTCAATCATTTTACTGTCAGGATTCTATTTTTGCTAAAAATGGTAAATTCATTTTTGCGAAGGTGACCAATGTAAAATCCAATGAAATAAACTACCGGATAAACGACTCTTTATATACATTAACAAAATCGGACCTTATCAAAATAAAATATCTCAACGGAACTGTTGGCGATTTCAGGGATACTATCGTCATCAGGAGATTCAAATATACTTGCGGAAAAGAAAAGTACCACAGAATCGAAATAAACCGGTATATGATAAAAAACAGCGTCAACCAACCCACTATAGTTTCGTACGCAAAAAAAGGGAAGCGCTCTGCTTTTATGGCTGGTTTTTCTGGCATTTCGACGCTAGCACTTCTTGGCGCAACGGAATACTTGGCATTTTCAACTATCCCATTGTCTTTGTCCTCTACTCATCGCGATGCTGAAAACCTTGAGAACGTAATAACTGGAATAAAAATCACGGGGGTCGGCACTTTAGGCGCTGCGCTGTCGTATTTGACTTTCAACCACAGGCATAAAAAGTATACAAGAAAGGCTGTGCATCTGTACAACCAAAGATTTTAGCGACCGTCCTGGCTTTTTTCCATAAAATCCCCCAAACCCCTCTTTTTTACTGTTACAAATACTTATATTTGTGATTATAGATCATTTAATGCCCGATTATTATGTCAAATGAAGAAACAATGTCTTCAGGAAAAACGAAAGTTACTGAGTACATCAAAATAGTGTTGAACGACTTCCGGATTGCGAATGAAAGTCGTGAGGCCAGTTTAATGGGAAGAAGAGAGGTCCTTACCGGAAAAGCAAAGTTCGGAATCTTTGGTGATGGAAAAGAAATTGCACAGCTGGCTATGGCCAAAGTGTTCCAGAACGGGGATTTCCGTTCGGGATATTATCGTGACCAAACTTTCATGTTTGCGACTGAAAACCTAACACTGCAAGAATGGTTCGCCGGACTATACGGACACACCGATGCAGATGCAGAGCCCATGAGTGCAGGACGACAGATGGGGGGCCACTTCGGAACCCGCAGTCTGAATGCCGACGGAACCTGGAAAGACCTTACAAAGATCAAGAATTCTTCCCCCGATATTTCTCCTACCGGAGGACAGATGCCCCGTTTATTAGGACTGGCAATGGCTTCCAAACATTTTAAGCTGAATCCAGACCTTCAGAAAGAAGCATTTCATCACTTATCCAACAAAGGAAATGAGATCGCATTCGGTACGATCGGTGATGCAAGTACATCAGAAGGACTATTCTGGGAAACTATTAACGCTGCTGGAGTTATGCAGATTCCGATGCTGGTTTCAGTATGGGATGACGGACATGGAATTTCTGTTCCCAAAAAATATCAAACAACCAAAGAAAGCATTTCAGAAATATTAAAAGGTTTCCAGCGAGAGAACGGTGGAAACGGATACGAAATCTTCAAGACCAAAGGCTGGGATTATGCGCATTTGTGCGAGACCTACGAAAAAGCCAGTAAGGTTTGCCGTGAACAACATGTTCCTGTGCTGATCCACGTGGAAGAAGTGACTCAACCGCAAGGCCACAGCACATCCGGTTCTCACGAGCGTTACAAATCCAAAGATCGTTTGCAGTGGGAGTCAGATTTCGATGGCATCAAAAAATTACGTGAGTGGATCCTTGCTAATAAATTAGCGACGGAAAATGAATTGCTGGAGATCGAAGAAAATTCAAAGAAAGTAGTGCGGGAAGCAAAAGCGGCTGCCTGGAATGCCTACCTGAATCCGATCAAAGCAGAATTGAAAGAAGTGAGCTTATTGATGGACGCTGTTGCAGCACAATCAAGCAATGCAGCCTTCATCACTAAGATCAAGAACGACCTCTACTCCATTCTGGAACCTATCCGCAAGGACATTATTGTTGCTTCGAAAAGTGTATTGCGTCTTACCCGTCACGAGAACATTTCAGCAAAAAAACAATTATCGGACTGGATCAACGAATCCAAACTTGCGAATTACGACCGCTACAGCTCCTATCTGCAAAGTGAATCGGAGTTCAGTGCATTAAAAGTAAAACCGGTGAAAGCCGAATTTGCAGGTGAAGCAAAACAAGTGGACGGAAGAGAATTGCTGAGAGAGAATTTTAATACCATTCTCGCGAAATATCCGGAGGTATTGATTTTTGGAGAAGACTCAGGAAAGATCGGTGGGGTGAACCAGGGATTGGAAGGCTTGCAGGAAAAATACGGTGAGATCAGAGTATTCGATACTGGGATCCGTGAAGCTACGATCATGGGACAAGCCATTGGTCTGGCGATGCGGGGACTGCGTCCGATAGCTGAGATCCAATACTTAGATTATTTATTATACGCCCTGCAGATCATGAGTGACGATCTTGCAACGATTCAATACAGAACAAAAGGAGCACAAAAAGCTCCGGTGATCATCCGCACACGCGGCCACCGTCTGGAAGGCATCTGGCACAGCGGTTCCCCGATGGGCATGATCATCAATTCAGTTAGAGGAATTCACGTTTGCGTTCCGCGCAACATGCAGCAAGCGGCTGGATTTTATAATACATTATTAGCGGCAGATGAACCCGCTCTGGTGATCGAACCTTTGAACGGCTACCGTTTGAAAGAACAATTACCAAGCAACCTGGGGGAATACAAAATTCCTTTGGGAATGGTGGAAACCATCAACGAAGGCGCTGACGTGACTCTGGTGACATACGGCTCCTGCTGCAGGATTGCGATGGAAGCCGTTAAACAGCTGGCAGAAGCCGACATCTCCGTTGAGGTCATTGACGTACAAACATTATTGCCGTTCGATCTAAACCACTCCATTGTGGAGTCGGTAAAAAAAACAAACCGCTTGGTGGTGCTGGACGAAGATGTACCGGGTGGTGCAAGTGCTTACATCCTTCAGAAAGTATTGGAAGAACAAGGTGCTTATCAATATCTGGATTCCGAACCGCGCACATTGGCAGCAAAGGATCACCGTCCGGCTTATGGCTCCGATGGAGATTATTTCTCAAAACCAAGTGCTGATGATGTATACGATACTGTATACGAATTGATGCGGGAGAGCAATCCTGGCAAATTCCCAGGGATCTATTAAAATAAACAAAGGACGAGCGATCGTCCTTTGATATTTAATCATAAAACATGAACGAAACCGAGCGGATCAAACAACATTATCAGGAAAGGAAAAACAGTGCTGCTGTAGAAAAGGCCGGTTCATATACACTATACATTGATCAGGTCATCTCGGAGCGAGAAAACATTTATGCAAAATTCATTTCCTCCAGATACAAGGACCTCAGCAAGGTACAGTTCCTCGAAATGGGCGCCGGAGCAGGAGCCAATCTTCCATTTTTCAGTAAGCTCGGAATTAAAAATGAACACATATATGCCAACGAACTGCAGGAGGACAGGGCACTGGAACTTAAAACAAATTTCCCGGAAGTGACTACCCTTTTGGGCGACGCTCTTCAATTGAAGTACGAGAATAAATTTGATATCGCTTTTCAATCAACGGTTTTTACCTCCATTTTAGATACTGCTTTTAAAAAGAAGCTGGCAGATAAAATGTGGGACATGACTAAACCTGGCGGAATCATTTTGTGGTATGATTTCACTTTTGACAATCCGAATAACAAGTCCGTAAAGGGAATTAAAAAAGACGAAATAAAACGACTGTTCAACCGTTCAACAAAGATCGAATTTGCAAAAGTCACACTAGCCCCGCCTATTGGCAGGCGTTTTCAGAACCTCTACGGATTCCTGAATTTATTTTCCTTTTTACGGACGCACATCATCGCAGTTATACATAAATAACATCCGGAATGAAAAAGTTTATCCTGATTCTTGTTGTAACAGCATTTTCCGCTTCTGGTTTCTCCCAAACCACTCCTTGGATCAGTGCGGGAGCAATCTGGCATTACAAGTGGTCGGGGATCGGCGCAGGCGGTTACGATAAAATAGAATACACCCACGATACAGTCATCTTAGGGAAAACTTGCGAGGAATTGAAAACAACAAGCTACACTTATAGCGGTCCGCCCCTGGCCCTGATTTCAACTGCCATTTGGAAAAACTACACTTATTGCAGCGCTGACACCGTATTCTACCTTGCCGCTGGCGCCTTTGAAGTTTTGTATAATTTCGGGGCGTTGACAGGTCAGTCGTGGGACCTGGGTATTGACACCAATTATTTTTATTGTTCCCGATCGGTTGTAAAAGTCGACAGCACGTCATCAATAATCATCGCTTCAAATCCTCACAGAAGACTTTATATCAGTGATTCTGCTAATTCCTCAGCTGGCTTCACCGGGTCAATCATTGAGCACATAGGATCGATGGAGTATTTGTTTCCACGATCAAGAAATTGCGGCAGCGGCGTTGTCGATTTTAACGTCTACTCTTTTTCCTGCTTCAGCGACTCCCTTGAAAATTTTTTGGCTGTCGCTCCCGATGAGTGCGCCAATCCTTTTCACGTTGGGATCTCCGAAACGAACCCCGAGGAACAACTTGAAATCTACCCGAATCCGGCAAACGGTCTCGTAACCGTGAGTTGGAGTAACAGCGGCATGAGTAGCCTGTCTGTTTTCAATACCTTAGGCGAAGAACTCCTTTTACTTAAAGTTCATTCCGATAAGTCAGAAGTGCTGAACATTTCTGAACTTCGACCGGGAATGTATTTCATTCACCTCAAAACCAAGGACGGACAAGTAACAGTCGGCCGGTTTGTTAAGAAATAATATTGCGAAAATGAAAAGAACAACAGAATCCGATTCAAAATACAACGCACTCGAAAAGATGAGCGTAAAAGAATTATTGAGCAATATGAACAAGGAAGACAAAACAGTTCCCCTGGCCATAGAAAAAGAAATTCCGAAAATTGAAAAGCTCGTGAACGTGATCGTAAAACAAATGCAGAAGGGCGGGAGATTGTTTTACATGGGAGCAGGAACCAGTGGCCGCTTGGGCATCGTCGACGCGAGTGAGTGTCCGCCTACCTACGGCGTTCCGCAAGGAATGGTGATCGGGATCATTGCCGGAGGAGATAAAGCCATCCGCAAGGCAGTGGAGTTTGCTGAAGATGACATCGGACAAGGTTGGATAGACCTTCAAAAATACAAAGTCAATAAAAAAGATGTAGTGATCGGGATTGCAGCATCGGGTTCTACGCCTTATGTAGTTGGAGCATTGGAAACGTGTAACAAGAACGGCATCGCCACCGGCTGCATCGTCTGCAACAAAGGAAGCAATGTCGCGAAAGCAGCCAAACATAAAATCGAGGTGGTGGTGGGACCGGAATTCGTAACCGGAAGTACCCGAATGAAATCTGGAACCGCACAAAAATTGACTTTGAATATGATCTCTACTTCCGTAATGATCAAACTCGGAAAAGTAAAAGGCAACAAGATGGTCGACATGCAATTAAGCAACAACAAGTTGGTAGACCGTGGAACCCTCATGGTAAGCAAAGAGTTAACTGTTTCTTACAAAAAAGCCAACGAGCTTCTTTTGAAGTATGGAAGCGTTCGAAAGGCAGTGGACAGTTTTAAAAAGTAGGCAATAGACAATCGGCAATCGGCAGTAGGCAATCGGCAGTAGGCAATAGGTAGTAGGCAGTAGGCAATAGGCAATAGGCAATAGGCAATAGGCAATAGG
>JBKJQG010000040.1:0-19430 GCA_046594925.1 Bacteroidia bacterium | reverse complement strand
ACATTTTTTGCATTTGCGATTAAGTTCAGTACATTTAATAAAGTTTTCGGTTAAGAAAGGTTTGTGCAAGTAATTCCTTACTGGGTGTAGCTTTGAACCGTTACCGGCAAGTTTGCTCAAACAATTTCAAAGAAATTATTGTTTCCTAATAAGGAAACTCGTATATTTGTGGAAACATTTACCGAGTGACAGAAAAATTCAAAGTTCAGTTTTTGGAAGATGCTGCAGAGTTTCTTGAAAGCCTTGACAAAAAGGCTAGAGAAAAGGTAATCTATAACATCAGAAAGGCTCAAGTAACAAGCGACAAAGAACTCTTTAAAAAGCTGAACGAAGAAATTTGGGAGTTTAGAACTTTGTATAATAAATCCGCTTACCGACTGTTTGCGTTTTGGGATAAAACCGACAAAGTTGCGACTGTTGTTATCTCCACTCACGGACTTATTAAAAAGACGGGCAAAACTCCTCAAGGAGACCTCGATAAAGCTGAGAGACTGAGAAAATTATACATGGAACAAAAAACTCATAAGAAATGAAAAAGACAACTTTGAAAACAATTAGCCTAGACGATATTACCGACAAACACATTGGTAAAAAAGGGACAGCAAAGCGTGAAGCATTTGAACAAGAGTTGCGTCTTGACTTGCTTGGTGAAGCTATTAAACAAGCACGCAAAGACCGGCACCTGACTCAGGAAGAACTCGGTGAACTTGTTGGCGTTAAGAAAGCCCAAATTTCTAAACTTGAAAATAGTTTGACAGACGCAAGATTCGAGACAATTATTAAAGTTTTTAAGGCTTTGAATGCGAAAATAAATTTTAACGTAGAACTTCTTAACCAGAAAGTTAAAGTAGCTTAAGACAAACCAGCCGGTAACAGCCGTCTGCCGTCAAGCGGGTATTTCGCTTCGCAAGACAAGTTGGATTATAGTTGTAAAATGCCGCTTTGTAAAATGCCTATCTCAAAAATCTCTTACAACGCCAAGCCGAAAACCGTTAGCAGCTATGTTAAGAGGCCGTGCATCTAGATCGTTTATAAAGTCATTGGGGCACTTGAAAAATTGAGCAAAATTGAAAAGCTATCCGACTAGAAAGAATTAAAATTGACTTAAATGGAAGTAATCAGAAAAACAATTTTGAGAGTTCACGGGACATTATTAATTGTAATGGGTATCGTAATCGCCATCTATTCTACTATAGGAACATTATATGGAATCGGCAATTTTTCTTTTCTGCACGATAACCGCCTTGGTCATGTGGGATTATTGCAAGCATACGAATTAGCATTGCTGACGGGAATAGTTTTATGGATGGGCTCTTATCAGGAGAACAAGAGAAATTGGAATCGCATTGGTGCATTGTTTCATTTTTTTATTCTTATTGTTTATGTTATACATTGGGATTTTCTTACCACGCTTCCAAATGGTGAACAAACACGGAACATTGGGGCTACATTTCATTTAATTTTTCTTTGTGTGGAAAGTTGGGCTGGACTTTTTTCAAAGAAATCACAGACATAAATCGTACACAGACAGATGTCTTTTTTGAATGGCCGGACAATGACAAAGAACAACACAGTGGCTAACAAGAAGTTGTGTCTTTGCTGGCATTACAGTAAATTTGATATGTGGATTTTCCTATAAGTAGTTATATTGCCTGGAGTTAATAACCCCTACGAGAGCCGAAACCCAGGCAAACATCAAAAACGACAAATGGACAATACGAAGCAAAAATTAATCGACGCAGAAAGAAAAGCATCCTTGCTGTTCAAAACAATTGAGGACCGAGGGTTGATCGTTGAAGGGAAAACAGAAAAACAGCTTAATGCCGAGGTTTTTGATTTAGCATTTGACCTTTTTCATATTAAGAAATATTGGCATAAGAGAATTGTAAGAGCAGGCAAAAATACTCTACTCCCTTATAAAGAAAATCCACCTGATTTAATCTTGCGTAAAGAAGACATAGTTTTTTTTGATTTTGGGCCAGTATTCGAGGAATGGGAAGCAGACATTGGCAGAACTTATGTTTTAGGCAATAATGGCAATATGCTAAAACTAAAAGAAGATGTTCAACAGGCGTGGATGGAAGGGAAGAGCTATTTTGAAAAAAACAAGACTCATTTAACCGGCGCCAATTTTTATAACTATACTAAAGCGTTGGCATTAAAATACGGTTGGGAATATGGAAATATTCATTGTGGACATTTAGTGGGGAACTTCCCTCACGAGATAATTGTTGGCGAAGATAAAATCAATTATATTCATCCGGACAATAACCAGTTAATGAGTGAAAAAGATAAAAATGGAAATGAAAGATTTTGGATTTATGAAATACACTTTATCGACAGGAAATTAGAAATCGGAGGATTTTTTGAACAGTTGTTATCTTAGATTAGAACTGTCATCCAATAAGCTAAGCAGCACTGAGCCCGTAGCTCAGGCATTTGCCCTTCGGTTTGATGTTTTAATAAAGTGTGCGGGTTAACAGGGCTTTGTGAAATTAAATTCCGAACCTTTTTAGTCCCCCCAAAAGAACTCTCAGGTCAATTTTTTTTACGAAAAAATGTTTTCACCAATTCAACCCCTTTCTCAACCACAAATCCAATTCCAATCCCGCCAATTAAACAGCAAAGAGCTTTGATGAACCAAGCCAAGGCGGGAACATGTTCAAGAGTATGTTCAAGATCATGAATTAAATTTGCTGTGAAAGGAATGCCGTGGGCGATGATCTCAGCACCTACCCATAACATCGCTGCAGTTCCTACGTAGCTGAGAACGTCCAGAAGGTAAGGCATGAACAGTACAAGTCCTCTCCCAAATTTCTGAATAAAAGAACGGTGTTTTTCCTTGGCGAGGTGAAGGCCGATGTCGTCCATCTTTACGATCAATCCAACAAATCCATAAACAGCAATAGTAATAAAAACAGCAACAGCCAGCATGATCAGAATTTGGTTCAGGATTGGTTGTTCCCTGACTTGGCTGTAAGCAATAGCAATGATTTCAGCAGAAAGAATGATGTCCGTGCGAACAGCGCCTGCAACCCTTTCATTTTCGAGTTCTTCCGGAGTGATGATCTCCGCCTCATGATCCTCTGTGGTCAGGTCGTGATGTTTCTTATTAAACATAGAATGCACTTTTTCAAATCCTTCGAAACACAAATAAGCGCCGCCACACATGAGGATAGGCGTAATGGCCCAAGGAGCAAGATAACCTAGCAGAAGTGCAGCAGGGGTGAGGATCAGAAGTTTGTTGATCAAAGATTTTCTGGCGATGCGGAAAATAATGACAAGTTCCCGGGAAGGATCTAGGCCGAC
This sequence comes from Bacteroidia bacterium, assembly GCA_046594925.1. Lineage (GTDB taxonomy): Bacteria > Bacteroidota > Bacteroidia > 2-12-FULL-35-15 > 2-12-FULL-35-15 > 2-12-FULL-35-15. The sequence continues at coordinate 16,121 of JBKJQG010000040.1, read as the reverse complement.
CACATACTTCGGAGTCACTGCGGTGTCATCGATCACAATGCCGGAGACTTTTCCGCTTGTTTTCGCCACGTGGGCGGGTACATCACTCAAATTGGCTGCACTCGCTTTAGCTAAGGCGGCTATGTCATCTAATAGGGCAAAGAATCCTGAAGGCATAATTGGTTCATTTGTTTATTGGTTCACTGGTTCGTTTATCTGTTGAACCCTTGCTGTGTATTTTGTTTTTAAAGGAGGAGGTTGATCGCTTCCATGTTCTCTTCGCTTTTTTCTCCGCTGAATTTTAATTCGGATTTGCCTCCGCTCATCAAGTCAGCAGCCTTGTTGAGTTTTGCTCCAATAGTTTTGTAATCAGTTAGAGTCAGTTCGTACAATTGATTTTCCACGTTCTCTTGTCCGGGGGTTAATTTATACCCCAATAATTTATTGTATTGAATAGCGCGTTCGTTGGTTTTTAGAACCCGTACTCTTGAGATTTCCGAAACACTTAGTTTTAGAAACATGAAATTCAAAAGACAAAGACTTGCAAAAACCGCCGCAAAAGAGTTGATGTAATCCGGATCGCTGATAAAAATTCCACCCTCTCCGAATTCGGTGCTTGGATCGAAATTCTTAGAGTTGATCAGCCCCACTTGTTTGTTCTCGTATTCAATGATGAAGTAGTAATTGTTTTTGTTGTTGATGGAGCGGAACCATTCTTTCTGTGCGTCCGCTGAGATGTGTTCGCGGTATTCCATGAAGTTGGCAACAGCAGGATCGTTCCTCCAGGTACGGATGCGTTCAATGTCGCTCTCTTGGACCCTTAGCAGCCGGACGCCATATTGCTCCAGGATTAGCATGCTTAACTTTCTTTGGTGATTATTTCATCTTCGCTGTAGGACGGCGCATTGTTCCATGCTTTTAGCACTTGAGAGATGTATTGTGCTACAATGCCGATGCAGAAAATAATGATTCCGGTAGAAAAGAGGATACTCACGATCAGCGACGTATACCCTTCCACGTCTATCTTCAGATAAAATTTCTTTACAAGGATAAAGATGCCGATGAGGAAATTCACGATGGCTAAAATAACTCCCATATAAGTCACCAACTTCAAAGGAAGTGTAGAAGAGAACATGATGATAGTAGAAGTCATCTTGAACAAGCCCGACATCTTGTAACGTTGTTTCATGATGAAATCAGGGTTTGCTTCCACGTTCACGAATGCTACTTTTTTGGTGTACCAGAGGCACAGTTCATCAATGAAAACGAACTGCTTGTGGTTGTTAACGAGTTTTCTGGTGAGGGAGCTTTTGATCAAACGGAAACTGCTGCCTTTGCCTTTCTGCGGACCTTCCAGTTTAGAAAGCATTTTGTAGGCACCGGAAAAAATACCTCTGAAAAAAGGTTGATTTTGTTTTGGGTAGAGACCATATACCAAATCTGAATGGCTTGTTTTCTGATCGTCGATGAGCTTTTGAATTTCTTTTGGATGAACTTCCAGGTCATCGTCGATGGTGATCACAAAATCGCCGGTAGCATGTTTGAAGCCGCAGACAGTGGCTCCATGTTGTCCGAAATTTTTGCTCAGTCGAATGATTGTTGTGTTAGCAGAAGTTTTTTTAATTTTTTTCAGAATCTCCCAGCTGTTGTCGGTGCTTGCATCATCCACAAAGATGATTTCGTAAGTATATTTTCCTTCAAAAAAGGAAACAAGGCTTTGATGTACTTTTTCAAGTGCATTTTCGGAACCATAAACCGGAATGACAACGCTGTAGTTGACGCTCATATCATAGACTTTTTAAAAGTAATCCTCCATCCATTTTCAAAACCGATCCGGTGATCCATTTGGAAGCAGGGCTCAATAAAAATGCGATGGCATTGGCAACATCGATGGGCTCACCAACACCAAGCGGATAAAGATTTTCGGTTTCGGTCATTTCTTCTTTCGAAAAAACTTCTTCTGCCTGATCAAATATTTTTGTTCTCACCAGAGCCGGCGCCAAGGTGTTCACGCGTATCTTTTTTGTTAGGCCTTCCAATGCGAATCCTCGGGCAAATGCTTCCAATGATGCTTTGGATGCTGTGTACAAAGAACCACCCGTGTATGGATGCTGTGCTGAAACGGAGGAAATAAAAATAACCGAAGCGGCATCGTTCAGTTTTTTTGCTGACAATAAACCACTGCTCAACAGAACCGCCGATGAAAAATTTATTTTAAATACTTCGTCGATGTGTTTTGTTTTCAAAAATTTTATCGGTGTCGGTCGGATGATGCCGGCACAATGCACAAAGCCATCCAAAGCCGGAAGCTTTGCGATCAAGGCATCGATCTCCGTTTCGTTGGCAAGGTCTGCGCTAAATGATTGCGTTTTATTTTTGAAGGATGCTGCAGTTTTTTTTAGTTCTTCTTCATTTCTTCCCGTGATCACCACATTCGCGCCTAAAGCATCACATAGCTGAGCGGCCGCTCTTCCTATCCCGGAGGAGGCGCCTGTGATCAGTATGGTTTTGTTTTTCAGGTCGATCATAGTTCCAACATTTTTGTGTAGACGTTTTCGGTTTCTAAAATAGCACTTCCCCAGGAATATCCCACTCCGAAACCGGATAATAGTAAACTTAATTTTTTAGAAGCAAGTTCGTCTTTCATCTTATGGCACATCGTCAATGGAATGGAGGCGGAGCTGGTATTGCCAAAAAGGTCAATGGAATAAGGCACTTTCTCGGTATCCACTTTTAATTTTTTTCTTACACTTTCGTTGATGAGTTTGTTTGCCTGATGAAGCACAAAATAATCGGTCTGCTCTTTTGAACGATTGCTTTTTTCGTAAAGTTCGGTAATGTTGGCGGCGGCTTCCCTTAACGCGAAGTTGAAAACCTCCATTCCGTTCAGGATCAAATGTTTTTTTGCACGGCTAATGCCTGGTTCAACTTCAACAAGGTCTTCCAATGTTTTATCAAAAGGTGTTCTGCAGCTTCCGTGTTCGATGATGATCGCATTTTTTCCGGATCCATCGCTTTGTAAATTGAAGTGCATTTCTTTCTTCTCTTTGCTATGCTCCATCAGTGTTGCTGTTCCGGCATCACCAAACAAAGGGTAAGTGCTTTTGTCGGTATAGGTGGTAGAAGTTGAAGATTTATCTCCTACCAGCAACAATCCTTTTTTCAATTGTCCGCTTTCCAATAAATTGCTCATCACAGATAATCCGTAAACGTAGCCGGAGCAGCCCAGACTAATATCGAAAGCGATGCAGCCTTTTTTCAAACCGAGACGGTTCTGGAGTAAGATGGAAGTAGCAGGTAAAATATAGTCGGGAGATTGAGAGACGAAGATGACAACATCGATTTCGTCCTTGCAATTGTATTTGTCGAGTAAATGTTTTGCTGCTTCATGGCACAGATCGGAGCAAGCGACTTCCGTGGGTGCAACACGCCTTTCCCGTATGCCGGTGGTTTTTGCGAACAGTTCCCGTTCTTCCACAGAGACATGATCATAGTCGGCGGTCCGCTCCACGTGAGATGGAACACAGGTTGTGATGGCTACGATTTTGGAATGTGAAGTACTGAGATAAGCCACTTAGTTTGATTTTTCGAGGGTGATGGTATAAAGATCACGGATGGTCTGAGCTGATTTTAGGTCGGTGCCGTTTAGCAATGCATTGCAATTGGCATCGATGTAGGCAATGATGATAAGCGCGTGCATGCTGCTCCATCCTTTGATGCCGCGGAATACGGTATCGGGGTTTAATGTTCCCGGTTCAACATCTTCAAATTCTGCTTCCAATCCTTTTGTAAATTCTTCAACGCTGATCATAAAATGAATTTTGGTGTCCATGTAAATATATCAAATATACCCAAGCAAGATGTTTACAACTCCATAATGGTTGCACCCCAGGATAGACCCACTCCGAATCCGGCAAGCAGGATTTTTTGTCCGGCTTTTGCCTTGCCTGCTTTTTGTGCTTCGTACAAGGTGATTGGGATGGAGGAGGAAACGGTGTTGCCGACATTTTCCATGTAATTGAAAACCTTATTTTCAGGAATGTTGAGTTTGTTGCAAACGGTGCCGATCAGAAACAAATTCGCTTGATGAAAAATAAAAAGATCGATCTCTTCCAGTTTCATTTTTTCTTTGATCAACACCTCTTTGATCATAGCAGGAATGGTCTTCAATCCAAAATAAAAAACGCCGGTTCCTTCCATGTGCAAATAAGCATTGCTAGTGATGTTTCCGGTGTCGTCCTCTTTTTCAATGAAAGAATTTTCAGAGATCGGGTTCCTGGCACCACCATCTCGGATGATGATCTTTTCAGCTTGCTTGCCGTCGGTGCCCAATACAAATGAGCCCAAGCCTTTTTTATCCTCTCGTGAAGAGATCAATGTCGCAGAAGCTGCGTCTCCGAAAATGAACCTGTTGCTTTTGTCTTTGCCGTGAATTTTTTTCGTCAATGTAGAGGCCGTGATAAGAAGTACGTTTTTCATTGCCAAAGATTCTATCATTCCTTTTGCTATTCCCAAGCCGTATACATAACCGCTGCAGCCCAGGTTGTAGTCGGTTGCCCCGCAGGTGGAAGGGAGGTTCAACTTTTCCTGGATGATAGAGCAGGAGGAAGGAAAAGGATAATCGAATTCCAGAGAACAGAAAAGGAGAAAATCGATTTCTTCTGGTTTTACTTTGTGTTCCTTGAAAAGCGCAAGAGCTGCTTTTACTCCGAGGTCGGAAGCCAATGTGCCTTCCTCAACTATGTGTCTTTTTTTTACCCCTATGCGCAGATAATTTTCTTTTTGCGTAACGGCAGAAGGAAAGGTGCTGAAAAAATCATCGTTGCTAAAGATCTTTTCAGGAAGGTGATAACTGATGGCTTTTATGAATGCTGACATCTCTCTGCTCGGGTGATTTATGGAATGCGGAAACGCTGGAAAATTTTTCTTTTTCTCGAATTAAAAGTACAAAAATACTTTCTCATACTACTAAAAACTTAATTATATTTGAGGGATAAAGAATCGTCGAGGATTGCAATGAAAAAAAATAAGGAAAAAGAACCCCCGAATCCTGAAAAATCATTGAAAGAAAATGTGTTCAGCGAAAAAAAACTGAACAGAAGGATCATCTTGTTTTTTGTCGTTTTATGTTTCCTGATATACGGAAAAAGCGTCAAGAATAGTTATTCGATGGACGATGAGTTTGTTGTAAGAAACAATCAGCAGGTTCAGCAGGGGATAAAAGCAATTCCGGAAATTTTCAAGACGACCTACGTTCTTAACAGCCAAAAATCCAACTACGAATACCGTCCCATTGTAAAAGCCTCTTTTGCGATAGAATGTGAGCTTTTTGGCGTGAATCCTCATGTCAGCCATTTTTTCAATGTGTTGCTGTATGCATTGTCGATAGTGCTCTTGTACAAAGTGCTGAGACATCTGTTGCCGTCCTACAACCTCGTGGTTCCTTTTGTGATTACCCTTCTTTTTCTTATCCATCCCCTGCATTCTGAGGTCGTGATCAGCATCAAAAACCGGGATGTGCTTTTGAGTTTTATGGGGTTCATCCTTTCAATCTTTTTCTATTCGAAATTCGTGGAAACGAAAAAATATTATCACTTGTTCTTCGGTGCATTTTTCATTTTGTTCGGACTGATGTCGAAGAAAGATGCGATGACAATCGTGGCCATCATCCCCTTCACTTTGTGGTTCCTTAAAGATGTCTCTTTCAAGCGGATGATCCCCATTTTTGTTTCTTACTTAGTACCGATACTTATCTACCGGTTTGCAAACAAAGTAGCGAATCACAATTTTTCGAGAAAGACCCTCGACTGGGAAAACCCATTGTACCTAGGCTCAACGCTTATTGAACGCATTCCATCGGGTTTCTATAGCATCTATTTTTACCTGAAAATGTTCATCATTCCGCATCCATTGATTTCTTATTACGGTTACAATCAGGTACCGGTAGCGAAGTGGTCGCATCCCGTGGTCTGGATCGTATTAGTGGCATTGATTGCCTTTGGGTATTATGCGGTAAAAAAAATCAACACCCGCAGCATTTGGCTTTTCGGAGTCATCTTCTTTCTGATCACGATTTCGATGTTTAGCAATGTGGTGGTGCCGGTAGTGGGAATAGTAGGAGAACGTTTTGCCTTCATTCCTTCCCTGGGCTTGTGTTTTGTAGCTGCATGGGTCATTTTCAAGGCATTCAAATTCGATTTTACCAACAAAGAACTCCGGTTTCCGGCCCTTTCAAGTCCGATTTTCCTCACTTTGGGACTGCTCATGCTCTTGTTCGGAGGTCGTTCCTTTGCCAGGATAAAAGACTGGAAGGACACTTATACGCTGTACGATACAGATGTAAAGAACGCTCCCGAATCCGCCCACGCCAACTCATTAGTAGCTGCGGCTTCCATCCAGAAGATCAAGCAAGATCCCGACATGCCGCTGGCCGAAAAGCGTTTGCAAGTTCAAAAGGCAGAGAAATATTACCTGGAGGCCATCCGGATCATTCCCGACTACATTTCTACCCTGAACAACCTCGGGATGATTTATTATACCTATTACAACCAACCTGAACGGTCGATTCCCTATCTGAAAAAGGCAATTTTATTGGATACAAATTATGTGGAAGCCTATTTTAACTTAGCAACTTGTGAGGCCAAGATCAAATTGTATGACGAGGCAGAAAAACATTACTTGAAATCTATAAAGATTGACCCGAATTTTGTGAGTACTTATTTTTCCTTAAGTGCGATGTACGCCGAGCAACAGAAATTCGATGACATCCTGAAAGTCAATCAGGAAGCAATCGACAAAGGGATTGTTTCGGATGTGCTTTGGGTGAATATGGGGAATGTTTATTTTATGAAAGGGGATACAGCAACGTCGATTCCGTATTTTGAAAAGTGCATTGAATTGAACCACAGGAACAAATTTTTAAACACATTTTTGGCCAATTATTTCAAAGAAAAGGGTGATCTGGAGAAAGCCAATAAGTATTATGATTATTTGAATGAATCAAATCGTTAATTCGAATGCAACTTTTTGTGCAAAAAAGGCATCTTATTTAGCAGATTAATAGTATTTTAGACAAATCTAACTCATATATCAACGACTAAATAATGAAAAAATCCCTTTCTGCTCCTTTCAAAGCCCTATTCATTGTGGCTTTTATAACTTTAATGCTTCCTCAAAGCTCTTTTTCTCAAACCGACAAATTTCCTGCTCAATTCCATTATGATTCTAAATCCGGGCGATTCCAGAAGGGAGATGACGTGACGTTGACTTTTATGCTGACAGAAGTGAAAAGCAATTCCGACTATGAGAACTTGTATGCGACATTCAGCAAACAGGATCTTTTGAAAAAAGTGGTGATGTCACCGTATGACAATTCCAATAATTCGGGATTATGCTCTTTTACTTTCAGAACCCCAGCAGGAAGCCCGTTTAAGCCTAATTATTTACAGAAGCTTTTAACAGGTTTAGGCGTTTCGGCAATTTATTATGACAATGAAAAAGTGGAAACCACTAACCTTGTCAGTTACATGCTAACAAAAGAAAAACAAGCACATCCGGAAGGATCAGGTAAATAAACTCCAAACTATAAAAACACACTTTTATGAATAAAAGACTACTCTCTCTTCTTCTTATCTGGTTATGCGCCAATACAGCATTCGCTCAAACATTTAGCGGTAGTGTAGGAGCAATTCCCGATAACAACGTTCAAACCTGTTTTCCCGTTACTGTTTCTGGATTGCCAGCAACCCTTACTGCGGCTAATGGTTTAACTCAAGTGTGTATGAATATTACCCATACTTGGGATGCGGATTTAGTGGTTTGGCTTGTGTCACCGAATGGCGGATCAATTGAATTAACATCTAATAATGGAGGAGCAGGGGATAACTATGCTACAACGTGTTTTACTGCAGGAGCAGCTACGCTTATTACTGCGGGAGCAGCTCCTTTCAATGGGACTTATCGTCCAGAAGGCTCTTGGGGCTGTGTGAACAATGGAACAAACGGTAATGGCGTTTGGTATTTATGTATAAACGATGTTACAGCTTTTGATGTTGGAACATTAAATTCATGGAGTATTACTTTCGGAGCAGGTGCAACTACTGGCACTACACCGGGTTGTGGAACCAGCAACCTTGCAAATGATGTTTGTCAATCTGCTACACCAATCTGCTCATTAAATGGTTTTTGTGGAAATACTAGTAATTGCTATTCTGTTGGACAAGTTCCTGCGGGTTTTTGTGGTTCAGTAGAAAATAACTCCTGGTTATCATTTGTTGCCAGTGGTACATCAGCTACGTTGAACATTACCGTTAGTAATTGCTTGAATGGCCAGGGTATCCAAATGGAAATTTATGGTACAACTAATTGCACTAGTTTTACTTCCTATTCAACGTGTTGGAGTCCTGGTATACAAACCAATGGAACTATTACGGCTACTGGTTTAACAATTGGCGCAACCTATTATTTGATGATAGATGGATTTGCGGGCGATAACTGCGACTACTCTATTGCAGCTTCGTCCGGAGTCTTTACTGTAAATGTAACGGCTTCAGCATCAACCATTTGTCTTGGACAAAGCACAACCTTAACGGCCAATGCAACAGGCGCAACGGGTTATTCCTGGTCACCTGGTGGAGCAACCACGTCTGCAATAACGGTTAGTCCGGCAGTTACAACAACATACACGGTAACAATTGCGGGTGCCTGCGGTGCATCTCAAACAGCCACTAGCACAGTCGTAGTAAATACTCCAGCCACTGTGGCAGCAGGCGGAGCTCAAACAATTTGTTCCAACACAACTGCAACCATGGCTGGTGCATTTGGTGGTGGCGCATCATCGGCAACGTGGTCAACAAGCGGGAGCGGTTCTTTTAGTTCTTCCACAGCAACCAATGCAGTTTACACACCTTCTGCAGCGGATATAGCTGCCGGATCCATTACCATCACTTATACAACAAATGACCCTGCGGGACCTTGTCCTGCTGTTAGCGCATCGATGGTACTTACAATAAACCCTGCTGCAACGGTGAGTGCAGGTTCCGACCAAACGATCTGCTCGGGAACTGCAGTTACACTAGGTGGAAGTAGTGGAGGAGGAACAACATCAATAGTCTGGTCAACCAGCGGAACGGGAACGTTTTCCAATACGGCCATCTTAAATCCTGTGTATACTCCATCAGCAGCTGATAATACTGCTGGTACAGTCACGTTAACAATTACCACAAACGACCCTGCTGGTCCTTGTCCTGCTGTTTTCGATGCTATGGTTGTTACTATAAATCTCCCTGCAGGGACAAATGCCGGACCGCCAACTGCTGCGATTTGTGCGGGAAGTACTTATTCTACTGCCGGTTCAAGTTTCAGCGGTGGAGCTACTTCTTCTAACTGGACAACCAGCGGAAGCGGTACTTTTGCAAGTGCATCCACGCCTGTCACAACCTATACACCGTCAGCTGCCGATATTTCTGCAGGAACAATTACCTTGACGATCACAACCAACGATCCAGCGGGCCCTTGTCCTGCTGTCTCCGACAATATCGTTCTTACGATTAATCCTGCTGCAACTGCTGCTGCTGGTTCGAATCAGACGATTTGTTCGGGAAGTACAGTTACATTAACCGGTTCCATCGGTGGAAGTGCAACAACATCTACTTGGACTACCAGCGGAACAGGAACCTTTGCGAATGCTTCGCTTGTAAATACAACCTATACACCTTCAGCTGCTGATATTGCTGCGGGTACCGTTACGCTTACAATTACTACAAACGATCCTGCCGGACCTTGCCCTGCTGTTACAAGTTCATTGACGTTAACGATCAATACCGCAGCGACTGCAAGTGCAAACGTTGATGCTACTATTTGTGCAGGGTCTACCTATACATTGGCCGGCTCAATTGGCGGTGGCGCTACTACATTAACCTGGACAACCAGCGGAAGTGGCTCATTCAGCTCTTCAACTTCGGCAACAGCAATATATACTCCTTCTGCATCTGACATCAGTGCAGGAACAGTAACACTGACAATAACAACCAACGACCCTGCAGGCCCTTGTCCTGCTGCAACAGACAACTTGGTTTTAACCATTAGTCCTGCTGCTACAACCACCGCAGGTGCCAGCCAAACAATTTGTTCGGGAAGTACAGTTACACTTTCCGGTTCAATTGGAGGAAGTGCAACTACTTCAACTTGGACAACCAGTGGAACAGGAACATTTGCAAATGCTTCTTTGGTGAATACAACTTATACGCCTTCAGCTGCGGATATTTCAGCGGGAACAGTAACATTAACAATTACAACCAATGACCCAGCAGGTCCATGTCCGGCTGCTACAAGCAGTTTAACCGTTACAATAAATCCTGCTGCAATTGCTAACGCAAACATAGATGCAACAATATGCGCAGGTAGTACTTATACTTTAGCGGGTTCTATTGGTGGAGGTGCCACCACCTTAACCTGGACAACCAGCGGAAGCGGTTCATTTAGTTCTTCCACTTCTCCAACCGCAACGTATACTCCTTCAGCGGCAGACGTTGCAGCTGGATCGGTTACTTTAACAATCACAACAAATGACCCTGCCGGTCCTTGCGTTGCGACTACGGATAACATGGTTTTGACCATAAGCCCCGGTGCCACTGCTAGTGCAGGTCCTGCAGCTACTATTTGTGCCGGTTCAACTTATTCAGTTCCGGGTTCAATAGGTGGAAGTGCAACTACTGTTACTTGGACATCCAGCGGAAGTGGTACCTTCAGTAGTACAACTTCTGTAACACCTACTTATACTCCTTCAGCTGCAGACATCAGTGCAGGAACAGTAACATTAACAATCACCACCAACGACCCGGCAGGCCCTTGTCCTGCTGCTACTTCGAACATGGTGCTTACGATCAATCCTGCAGCTACAGTGAATGCCGGCCCTGCAACAGGAACTATTTGTGCAAATCAAACCTTCACGCTGGCAGGCAGTCAGGGTGGTTCAACCACAACTGTTTCCTGGACAACCAGCGGCAGCGGAACTTTCAGCAGTACAACAAGTCTTACACCCGTATACACTCCTTCTGCTTCAGATATTAGTGCAGGTTCTGTCACTTTAACGATTACTTCTAATGATCCTGCTGGTCCTTGCGGTCCTGTTTCAGACGTTATTGTTTTAACCATTACTCCTTTGCAAAGTGCCGCGTTCACATACGGTTCAGCAACCTATTGCCAGACAGGAACAAATCCAACTCCCACTATAACAGGTGTTGCGGGTGGTACATTCACATCTTCTCCAGCAGGTTTATCCATTAACGCTTCAACAGGAACAATTAACTTAGCCGCTAGTGCTTTAAATACCTACACAATTACATATACAACTCCGGGGCCTTGCGCTAACTCGAGTAACGTAGGTATTACCATCACATTGGCTCCAACTGCTACGTTCAGTTATTCGGGACCATATTGTACATCCGGAACGAATCCATTTCCAACATTTAGCGGTGGAGGAACTGCCGGAACATTTTCTTCTACAGCAGGTTTGGTTTTTGTAAACGTTAATACAGGGCAAATCAACCTTGCTTCGTCCACTCCAGGAACCTATACTGTAACCAATTCAATTGTGGCTTCAGGTGGTTGTGCTGCTGCTAGTTCAACGGCCTCTGTAACCATCAATGCCGCTGCAACTGCGGCTGCTGGTTCGAATGCTACTATATGCGCGGGCAGCACTTATACTTTAGCCGGTTCCATTGGCGGAAGTGCTACTACTTTAACTTGGACAACATCGGGTTCAGGAACATTCAGTTCCGCAACATCTGCTACTGCTATTTATACTCCTTCCGCTGCTGATATTGCTGCAGGTACAGTAACGTTAACATTAACAACAAATGACCCTGCGGGACCTTGTCCTTTTGTAACCAGCGCAATGATCCTTACCATTAGCCCTGCTGCAACAGCTGCTGCCGGAAGTGCTGCTACAATTTGTTCCGGAAGTACTTATACGCTGGCTGGTGCAATTGGTGGCAGTGCCACTTCGTCTACCTGGACAACCAGCGGAACAGGAACATTTAATAATGCCGCATTGTTAGGCGCAATTTATACTCCTTCAGCTGCTGATATTTCTGCTGGTACCGTAACATTAACATTAACAACTAATGATCCTGCCGGTCCTTGTCCTGCAGCAACTAGTTCTTTAGTTCTTACAATCAATCCAATTCCTACAGTAACGGCCGGGGCAAATGCTACTATCTGCTCAGGTTCACCTTATACTTTAGCCGGAGCAATGGGCGGCGGTGCAACAAGTATTGCTTGGACCACTTCAGGCTCCGGAACTTTTTCAAGTGCAACATCCTTAACTGCAACCTATACTCCTTCCGCTGCTGATGTTGCTGCCGGTTCGGTAACATTAACAATAACAACAAATGACCCTGCTGGTCCTTGTAATGCTGCCACAGCTGCAATGGTATTAACAATTAATCCTGCTGCTACTGCTGCTGCCGGAAGTGCTGCTACAATTTGTTCAGGTTCAACTTATACTTTATCTGGATCAATTGGTGGTGGAGCAACTTCATCCACCTGGACAACCAGTGGAACAGGAACATTTAATAATGCTGCATTATTAGGAGCAATTTATACTCCTTCTGGTGCTGATGTTTCTGCTGGAACAGTTACCTTGACTTTAACAACTAACGACCCTGCTGGTCCTTGTCCCGCAGCGACCAGCTCGTTAGTTCTTACAATTAATCCGCTTCCTACAGTAACGGCTGGTTCAAATGCTACTATCTGCTCTGGTTCAACTTATACTTTAGCCGGAACAATGGGCGGTGGTGCGAGTTCAGTTACCTGGACAACCAGTGGCTCGGGAACTTTCTCTAGTGCTACTTCTTTAACTGCAACATATACTCCTTCCGCTGCTGATATTTCTGCCGGAACTGTAACATTGACTATCACCACCAACGACCCAGCCGGTCCTTGTCCTGCTGCCACAGCTTCAATGACTTTAACAATAAATCCTGCTGCTACAGTTTCTGCCGGATCTAATGCTACCATTTGTTCTGGTTCAACTTATTCATTATCTGGAACAATGGGCGGAGGTGCTACTTCTATAACTTGGTCAACGAGTGGTACTGGTACTTTTAACAATACTGCTTCTACTACGGCAATTTATACTCCTTCAGCTGCGGATGTTTCTGCAGGTACAGTAACATTGACAATCACTTCAAATGATCCAGCCGGGCCTTGTCCTGCTGTTACATCTTCAATAGTGTTGACAATTAATCCTGCACCTACAGTTGTTGCCGGCGCAAATGCTACAATATGTTCCGGTTCAACTTATACATTGGCAGGTTCATTGGGTGGCGGTGCTACTTCAATTACTTGGACAACTAGTGGAACAGGAACTTTTAGTTCTGCAACATCTACCACCGCTACATATACTCCATCTGCTGCAGACATTTCTTTTGGTTCTGTAACGCTTACGATAACAACGAATGATCCGGCAGGTCCTTGTAATGCCGCTTCAAGTGCTATGACTTTAACTATAAATCCTGCTGCTACAGTTAGTGCAGGACCTGCAAATTCAATATGTGCAGGGTCTACTTACACATTAGCAGGAACAATGGGTGGAAGTGCAACTTTGGTAACTTGGACAACTTCTGGTACTGGAACATTTAGTAATCCAAATATCACTACTCCAACCTATACTCCTTCAGCTGCGGATATAACTGCAGGAACAGTAACATTAACGATCACTTCAAACGATCCTGTTGGTCCTTGCGGTTCTGTAAACAACTCTATGGTATTAACAATTAGTCCTGCTGCTACAGTTTCTGCGGGTGGTAATGCAACAATTTGTTCTAGCGGAACTTATGCTTTAGCAGGTACAATGGGTGGAAGTGCAACCTCTATAACTTGGACCACAACAGGCTCTGGAACCTTCAGTTCTTCAACCTCACCAACCGCGGTTTATACACCTTCTGCTGCCGACATTGCTGCAGGTTCTGTAACATTGACTATCACAACAAACAACCCTGCCGGTCCTTGTAATGCCATATCGGATGTAATGACCCTCACGATCAACCCTGCTGCTACAGTAAGTGCCGGTCCTGATGTAACCATCTGTTCAAACAATATTGCGAATTTGGCAGGAACACTCGGCGGAAGTGCAACAAATGTAACATGGACAACTAGTGGAAGTGGAACATTCGGAAGTGCAACAACTGCAGCTACTACTTACAGTCCTTCTGCTGCCGATATATCAGCAGGAACAGTGACGTTGACAATTACAACAAATGATCCAGCAGGTGTATGTGGTGCTGTTACAGATAATATGGTTGTAACCATAAACCTTCAGGACAATGCTACGTTTTCATACCCTTCGTCAACATTATGCCAAACAGGAACAGACCCAACGGCTACAATTGTTGGAGGAGCTAGTGGAACATTTGTCGCAACTCCAGCAGGTCTAGTATTCTTGAATACTGCAACAGGTTTAATTGATGTTAGTGCAAGCGCACTTGGAACTTATTTTATTACATTTAATACAAGTGGAATTTGTCCGAACAACAGTACGATCAGTATAACTGTAACCGCTGCACCAAATGCGACCATGACTTATGGAACTCCATTCTGTCAGGTAGGAACAGGATATCCAACTTTTGGAGCTGGTGCAAGTGCCGGTGTATTTAGTGCAACTCCAGCTGGTGTAGTCTTTGTTAGTACATCCTCGGGAGGTATTGATTTGGCTGCAAGTTCACCAGGGACATACACTATTACGAACACTATTGCCGCCGCTTCGGGCTGTGCTGCCGCTAGCTCATCTACCACAATTGTAATTGATCCAATACCTACTGTCTCCGCTGGAATTGACGGTACAATATGCGAAGGTAGCGCTTACCCTCTAAGTGGTACTATGGGTGGAAGTGCTACTTCTGTTACTTGGACAAGTAGCGGAACTGGGACTTTTAGCAGTACAACCAGCTTAACGTCAACTTATACTCCTTCTGCGGCAGATGTGACTTCGGGTAACGTTACTTTAACTTTAACAACAAATGATCCTGCCGGAGTGTGTGCTCAGTCAACTGATGTAATGACATTATCCATCACTCCATTGGATTTGGCTACTTTTAATTATTCAGGTTCTACTTTCTGTCAAACAGGAGTGAATCCTACTCCTAGTATCACAGGACTTTCCGGTGGAACATTTAGTGCAAGTCCTGCTGGTTTAGTTTTTATAAGTACTAGCACGGGTGAGGTTGATTTGGCTGGAAGTGCATTGGGAACATATACCATTTCTTATTTAACAAACGGTGTCTGTCCTAATACAAATAGCGTAAGTATTACAATCACAAACGCGCCTAGTGCAACATTCTCTTACTCATCGCCTTTCTGCCAAACCGATGTAAACCCAATTCCAACATTCCCGGTTGGTGCTAGTGGTGGAGTTTTCTCTTCTACAGGAGGATTGGTGTTTGTTAGTTCAGGAACAGGCGAAATTGATATGACTTTGTCAACTCCTGGAACATATACCGTTACAAACTTTATTGCTGCAGGTGGCGGATGTGCTGCTGCAACATCAACGTCTGTTATCGTTATTGATCCGTCAGCGACTGTTAATGCGGGAGCAGATGGAGTTATTTGTGCAGGTAGTACCTATACAATAACTGGTTCAACTGTGGGTGGTAGCGCAACAAGTTCTACTTGGACATCCAATGGAACGGGAATATTTGATAATGCATCGCTTTTAGGTGCCACCTATACACCTTCACTTGCTGATACAACAGCGGGAACCGTAACATTGTATTTAACTACTAATGATCCGGCTGGGGCATGTGGTGCAGTATCGGATAGCTTGGTGATCATTATCAATAATACTCCAAATGCTCCTGTTGTTTCTAACCCTCCTCCAGCATGCGCAGGAAGTCCGGTTGGTTCAATTTCTGTGACAAGTCCAATTGGTGTTGTTATTTGGTATACCGATAGCACCCTTACAACAATAGCTAGTACAGGAAATCCTTATTCTCCGGGAACATTAACAAGTTCTGCGTCTTATTGGGTAACTGAAACAATTGGTGCTTGTGAAGGCCCAGCAACACAAGTTACGGTCACCATCAATCCTTTGCCAACCGGCGACACCTCTTCCGTTGTTGTTACATCTGCAGATTGTGGTACGC
>JBKJQG010000259.1:0-4722 GCA_046594925.1 Bacteroidia bacterium | reverse complement strand
GGAGAAGGGAGAGCGGAGATGGAGGATGGAGGATGGAGGATGAAAGATGGAAGGTGGAAAGATGGAAGGTGGAAAATGGAAGATGGAAGATGAAGATGAAGATGAAGAATAAAATGTAGAAAAGACATGCTTCCCGGCGCATTTGGCAATTACATCATCCATTCTCCTGCTTCCATTTTCTATCTTTTTATTGGTACCTTTGCTTCATGCTTAAGAGAAACATAAAATTGTTTTTTGAACTCTTATTTCTGGGGCTGTTTTTCTTTTGCTTCTTGGAGTACAAGACCGCCATTTATGGCATTCAGCAAGGGAAAGGACAAGTGATGCTGATTTTCGACGCAAAGCCCATGGAAGAGTTTCTTAGGGATACATCTTTCCCCGATTCTTTAAAACAAAAACTAAGACTCATTCAAGAGATTAAGCAATTCACTGTCGACAGTCTGGGGATGAATCCGAGTAAAAATTACAGCTCTGTTTATGATCAAAAGAAACAACCGACTTTATTGACCGTTTCTGCCTGTGAGCCTTATGCTTTTAAGCCAAAGGAATGGAATTTTCCTTTTTTGGGAACCGTGCCTTACAAAGGATTTTTCGATAAAGAAGAAGCGAGAAAAGAGATTCTGAAATTAAAAGCAGCAGGCTACGACGTTGATGTATACAGCCCTTCCGGCTGGTCGACCCTCGGCTGGTTCAACGACCCTGTTCTTTCCGGCATGCTGTATAGAAGTGAGGGAAGCCTCGCCAACCTGATCATTCATGAACTCACACACAGCACTTTGTTTGTGAAGAACAATGTCGACTTCAACGAGAACCTAGCTAATTTTATCGGCGACAAAGGCGCAGAACGATTTCTCATTCAGAAATTCGGAAATGACTCAAAAGAATACATCGACTATGAACAAAGCAAATCCGATGAAAAAATTTTTGATGAGTACATTCTAAAAAGTACGGAAAGACTGGACAGTTTATACAAACAAATGGAAAAAAGAACTTCCGAAGAGAATATGAAAGTAAAGAAGAAAGAGTTTATAACAGAAATTGTATTGGGCGTCAATAAACTTCCACTGCATAAGAAAAATAATTATTTCAAATATACCTTGCAAGCTTTTGCAGAAGGCAATGCTTTCTTCATGGCCTTTACCAGATACGATTCCCAATATGAGCTTTTCAACAAAGAATTCTCTGAAACCTACCATTCCGATCTCAAACTATATTTAGTTGCCTTGAAAAAGAAATATCCATCATTGTGACTTACGCGCAGTTTAGAAAATCAGCAGTTAGCAAACAGACCATTATTTTAAATGCACGTGAGTTAAGACAATGACTAATTATTTTTTGAAAAGCTGCAAAAAACTGGCTTCAAAAGAAGTCCGGGCCGGGCACACTTGAAGAACCTCAGAAAAGGCAGAAGCACATTTTGGCGAAGCATACAAACCACTGCACTGCCTGATAAAGCAAGGGATGTCATAAGGTTTGCCAAACCGACTAGCGAGCTTAGAGACGAGGAAAACGAGTACGATTTGCATACAGCCTGTTTTCACAACTTACAGTGTTGAAAGGTCTTTCAGGACCTTTTTTGCCTCAAAAATACTCCTTGCAAAATCACCCCCAAAACCCTATATTTGTAGTCTACCTGTCGGCAGACAGGCTTAAGCAAGCTAGACTATGAACACATTCGTTACAGAACCCTATAAATCCAAGAACAAGATCCGGATCGTTACGGCTGCGTCGCTATTTGACGGGCACGATGCTGCCATCAACATCATGCGCAGAATCATCCAGAGCAGCGGCGTGGAAGTCATCCACTTGGGGCACGACAGAAGTGTGGAAGAGATCGTAAACTGTGCCATACAAGAAGACGCGAATGCCATTGCTCTCACCTCCTATCAAGGCGGTCATAACGAATTTTTCAAATACATGTACGACCTTTTGAAGGAAAAAGGCTGCGGACACATTAAAATATTCGGAGGAGGCGGTGGGACCATTCTTCCGACCGAAATTGCAGACTTACAAGCTTACGGCATTACTCGAATTTACGCTCCGGACGACGGACGTGCGATGGGACTTCAGGGAATGATCAACGACATGCTGGAGAAATGCGACTTCCCCACCGGAAACAACCTGAACGGAGAAGCCAAACACCTCAATAAGAAAGACATCAAATCCATTGCAAGATTGATTTCTTCGGCGGAAAATTTCCCGGATGAATTCTTAAAATTTCTTCCGGAGATCAAAAAGATAGTCAATGCCAAAACTACGCCGGTATTGGGAATCACTGGGACAGGCGGAGCAGGAAAATCATCCTTGGTAGATGAGTTGGTAAGAAGATTCCTGATCGATTTCAAAGACAAGACTATAGCCATCATTTCTGTTGACCCTTCCAAACGCAAGACAGGTGGAGCATTGCTGGGTGACCGGATTCGCATGAACGCCATCCGCAACGACCGAGTTTACATGCGCTCTTTGGCAACCCGTCAAAGTAATTTAGCATTATCGAAATACGTACAAGAAGCGATCGACATTGTAAAAGCAGCCAACTACGACCTGATCATCCTGGAAACATCGGGAATCGGACAAAGTGATACAGAGATCACCGAACACAGCGACATGAGTCTGTATGTGATGACGCCCGAGTACGGAGCGGCCACACAGCTGGAAAAGATCGACATGTTAGATTTCGCTGACATCATTGCTTTGAACAAATTTGACAAACGCGGAGCATTGGATGCCATCCGCGATGTAAAGAAACAATACAAACGCAATCATCAGCTCTGGGATACTGACGATGAACAAATTCCTGTTTATGGAACCATTGCTTCTCAATTCAATGACCCGGGGATGAACAAACTTTACAAAGCCATCGTAAACAAACTGGCTGAAAAAACCGGCGCAGATCTGAAGTCGGATTTCGCAGTGACCGATGAGATGAGCGAAAAGATTTACATCATCCCTCCTCACCGCACCCGTTATCTTGCAGAGATTGCAGAGAACAACCGTGGTTATGATAAATGGGTGGATGAACAAAAAGAAATTGCTCAGAAATTATACTCCATCCGGAAATCCATTGATGCGCTTAAAGAAACCAAGATTGAAGACAAAGACAGATTGATCAAAGGATTGGAAGAAACTTATGCTTTGATCTCTTTGAGTTTTGATGGCCGCAACAAAGTCATTCTGGAAGGATGGGCAGACAAAGTACAGCAATACAAAAATGAATTCTTCATTTTCAAAGTTCGCGACAAAGAAATTAAAATCAAAACACATTACGAGTCCCTTTCGCATTCGCAAATTCCAAAAATCTCAACACCCCGGTACGAAGCTTGGGGCGACATTCTGAAATGGAATTTGCAAGAAAACGTTCCGGGAGAATTCCCTTATACGGCTGGAGTATTCCCTTTCAAACGTGAAGGAGAAGATCCGACGAGAATGTTTGCCGGAGAAGGCGGACCGGAAAGGACCAACAGACGTTTCCATTACGTAAGTTTAGGAATGCCCGCTCATCGTTTGAGTACAGCATTCGACAGCGTTACTTTATACGGACAAGACCCAGCGATTCGCCCCGATATTTATGGGAAAATTGGCAACTCCGGCGTATCGATTTGTTGCCTCGACGATGCAAAAAAATTATACAGCGGTTTCAATTTAACCGACCCAAAAACATCTGTGAGCATGACCATCAACGGTCCGGCTGCGATGTTAACCGCCTTCTTCATGAATGCAGCGATCGATCAGCAATGTGAAATCTACATCAAGAAGAATGGATTAGAAAAAGAAGTTGAGAAAAAGATCGTTGACATTTTCAAGAAAAAAGGCGTTGTACGCCCGACCTATCAAGGCCCCTTGCCCGAGGGAAATGACGGGCTGGGCTTGATGCTTTTAGGAGTTACTGGAGATCAAGTATTACCGAAAGAAGTTTACGAAAAAATAAAAACAGAATCCATAGCAGCTGTCCGCGGAACTGTACAAGCAGATATATTAAAAGAAGATCAGGCTCAGAACACTTGTATCTTCTCCACAGAATTTGCTTTGCGTTTGATGGGCGACATGCAGGACTACTTCATTCAGAAGAACATTCGTAATTTCTATTCCGTTTCCATTTCCGGATACCACATTTCCGAAGCAGGTGCCAATCCGATCACACAGCTGGCATTGACCCTGTCGAACGGATTTACATACGTTGAATATTACGTGAGTCGCGGCATGGACATTAACAAATTTGCTCCGAATTTATCCTTCTTTTTCAGTAACGGTATCGATCCTGAATATTCGGTGATCGGGCGAGTAGCAAGAAGAATCTGGGCAAAAGCGATGAAGATGAAATACAATGCAAACGAAAGATCACAGATGTTGAAGTATCACATCCAGACATCCGGCCGCTCCTTGCATGCGCAGGAAATTGATTTCAACGACATCCGTACCACTCTTCAAGCTTTGTATGCGATCTACGACAACTGTAACTCATTGCACACAAATGCCTATGACGAAGCCATCACCACTCCTACCGAAGAATCGGTAAGAAGAGCAATGGCCATTCAGCTGATCATCAACAGAGAATTGGGATTGGCGAAAAACGAAAATCCTTTGCAAGGTTCTTTCATCATAGAAGAATTAACAGATCTGGTAGAAGAAGAAGTATTGAAAGAATTTGAAAGAATCAGCGAACGCGGCGGAGTATTGGGAGCAATGGAAACCATGTATCAGCGCGGAAAGATCCAGGAAGAA
>JBKJQG010000060.1:0-5214 GCA_046594925.1 Bacteroidia bacterium | reverse complement strand
AGACGAGGTATCATTTACCATCCGTTTATTGAAAGGCGAGACCACCTGTCCGGCAAGCACACTTGCCAACAGAATAAAAACTATTACTCCTGAGAATTTTTTATTTGTTTGCTTTTCCCTCACGTTTTATCGTATTTTCAACATCCTTACTACTCTCTTTCCATTCCTTTGAATCAACAGTAATCAATGACTTTTCATCTTTTAAGTATGCCTTTTTAACTCCCTTTGATTCGTAACCAAGAATAAGAATAGTAGGATGTCCTCCACCCGGCTTGTTTTTATAAGCTGCAATACCCGTTACACAATCAAAAATCGCCAGCTTTTTCAGACTGACAAACGACATATCTTCTGCAGATAGACCTATATTACTGTTCTTTATTTTAATCCCGCCCCCTGTTAATTGAGAACCGGCTTTGACATTCAAAGCTTTATTTCCTGCACTATTAATGTAAACGGAGCGCAACTCTACCTTAGACATATTCAGATCCAACGCATTCTCGCCACAGTCTTCAAAGACACAGTTTTCTATCACACCATCAGAATAGTCGATATCCAATGCATCATCACTTGTTTTTTTGAAAAGGCATTCCTTGAACAAAAAATTGGAGCGTATCAAATTCACAGCATCTTCCGACCGGGTAGAATAAAAACTGCAGTTGTAAAATTCTACATCCGACTCATAAAACGTAAGCCCTCCACTTCTTTTCCATTGTGTATCACTAATCCGAGGAAGATCATTAAATACTACATTCTTGAGTTTTGATCCTGCAGCAGCAATTACTTCCATCCCCTGCGACGTAGCTCCAAAGGAAACAACAATTTGATCATCATCATTTCCCAAAAATAAAACCGGAGAATACGAAATGATCATTGATCCATTTGCGATATCTATTGAAGTACCTGCATTTATAATCAGCCGGAAGCCGGACGGAATGATCATGTCTTTAGAGATCACATTCTTCCCATGCTTCATAGTAATTGTTCCGGCAAGCTCGTTTGTCTCTAAAAAAGAAAACTCTGAAACATTGCCTTTCCTATTCAACAGCTCAGTTGCGATAAATTCAGAATCCGTATGAGGGAAAGGAAAAACTTTTATTTCCTTGTCCTTCCGAGCTCCCAAAACAGAATACTTTATTTGAATCGAATCAATATAGTTGGCCTTCCATTTGAAATCAGGAGGCATGACAAACAAGTGATCCGAATAATTGACATAATCGTTTTTTTGCTTTGAGTGCAATATGAATTTGCTTTCCTTTGAATTCATCCCATTTATTGATATTGACTTTAGCTCCACCGGCAAAGCATCGATGGCTCCAACATGTATGTGGACGACATTACTACTATCGATCTTATTAAAATAAGCATGTATCGCTTTAGGCGGATCCAGTATTTTCTTTATCATTGTCTGACGTTTGTAATAATCATTCTTGTCAAACTTTTTGTAAGGGAACTCTTTATGAAGAATTGAAAGGTTCTTCTTTAAATCTTTCTCTGCATTCTTAAAAAAAGCATCCAGATATTCAGCCTCGGTCATCCTTTCAAGCTGTTTAATATAAGCGGCATAAAACAGGCGGTTGCTGAAGATCATTGTATGCCAGTCAGGATAATTTTCCGCGTCATCCAACTGAATGAAATTGTACAATCCGGAGATACCGGCAGCTCCCAAATCGGTAAAGCTTTCGTAAGCAACAGGCTCCAGCTTAGCTGTAACAGGGTTATAATAATACTTTACATCACTCCAATCCAAACTGTGATAACCACCAACAAGGTCAATCACTGCATGAAATCTGGCCATTTTTTCAATATCAAAAGCCTGATCAACAAGCAATTTCTTACTTCGAAGGCCCTCCACCAAAGCGATTGCTTTCAGATAATTTTGTTTTTGGGCGGAATCAGCAAGGACATCTTCTTCACGGTAAGCCTGAGGATTTGCTGAATAATAAGATGCGAACTCGTCCGCCCTGTATTCACGAAGCATGGCATCGTAACGTTTCATCCAATACAAATCAGGGTCAAAACGGATGATCGGCCCACTCTTTCGAGAATTGTTTTCGATCAATTCCTTATCAAAATTCTCCTCGACAGCATATATCCCCCAATCCTTTCCATTTACCATCACATTAATGAAAGAATAACGCAACGCGATCACATCTTCTTTTTTCATTAATTCATGATAAATCCATTCGTAGACATAGCCACGGGTTCCCGGATGCTGTATTGAAAACCGCTTCATTCCCATAAAGGAATCTTTATCTTTTACTTTAATCCGGAACGACCATTTGTCATCCTGCAAATGATCGGTCATGTGGCCTTTCAAGCGAAGTTTAATCTTAATTTTTTTTCCTTTGTATTCAAGAGACCCAGGAACATAATCCCCATCCGCATCGTTGATTATTACACCACGCTCGAGCGCCTGTTCTCTGTTTTTTTGAAGTATCTTAAGGTCTTTGTCCTTAATCTCGATGGATATTGATTCAGGAGCCGCATCCATTCCATCCAAGTAATTAGTTGCCACAGTTGAAATAAAATCCCAAAGCCCCTCATAACCATGCGACCGCACAATTATGGATCCTTTGTAGCCTCCGACTATGATCAGCAACAAAACAACAGGCAGAATTACTTTTTTTGAAAGTAATTTTGCAAAAGAAATCTGTGCGTTTTTGTTTTTTTCTAATTGCATTCTCCTTAGTTAGTTAAAACCATATTTGCTTCTTCTTCAGCTGCACCAACTTCTTCATTCGTCTGAGGCACAATCTCCTCGCTGGTGATGATCGTAAATACAAACATCCCTAAAAATGCAAATGCGCTAAGAGAGCCCACCAGCCATGATTCGAAAAAGGCTGAAAAGGAAATCGCGAACATGATCGGAAACGCGAACTTTGTTTTTTTTGATGCTTGAATAAATGTAAGTACATAGGAACGCAAATAAATAAGAAGCCCTATCAGACCCTGATCCATCCAGAATGTTAAAAAAGAATTATGGATCCCTCCCTGATGGTTCAACTTCAAAAGCATCCCATAATGTTTTCGCATATAAAATTCATTATAAGAAAACCCTTTACCAATGAAAAAGTTATTCTGGATCTGCTCCCAAGCAAAAGCCCAAGCTATGTATCGCCCGCTGCCGTCTTCCAATGTGTTGGTCCTGAAATAATCTCCGATGCCGAGAGCAACGAAAATAGCCGTCGCATTGCTACTGAATAACTCACCAACAAACAATGTCAAAATAAACAAAACAAATCCAAGCCAAGGCGACAAACTGAAAAAACGTTGAAATAAATAAAAGATAAGCACAGAAACTACTGTATTGCGAGAGCCGGTAAGGAAAATAGAAAATAAGATCACACCGTAAATGATCAATCGTTCTCTTTTATCAAATAGGCTTGGAAAAAAGTCATTAATCACAAAGAATATGATGAAAAAAAGGACACAATAAACACCCAAGCCATTGGGCCCCCCAAAGATTCCACGGAATCGCTCACCTTTAAGGAAACCGGAATCAGGAAAAAAGTATTCAAGAATGAAACCAAATAACAAGACGGTGAACACAAACATGACAAACCGCTTAAAGAACTGTTCACCAGCGTTTCTGTATATTTTAGACACAAAATTAGGGATCACGAGAAAAGAAAGAAGATAGGATATTGTTTTCTGCAAACTTGTAAAAAAGAACGACTCGTTGTAGCTGAAACTAAGCGAAATAAAGGAAATCACAAAGAAAGGAATAAATATCTTGTACAGTTTATTAAATGGATGAAAGCTTATCGTATCAAAAAGCAGAAAGACAGACAGTCCAACGATGTAAATATTTTTGACATTTTTTGCAAATTCAAATATTGTTTCTTTGCTATCAGAAAGAACGAGAATGAATAAATAACCGACCAAAAGCTCTTCATACATTTCTTTATTTCTCATCAAAATCATGGTAAGAGGCAAAACCCCATATATCACAGGGCCACCTATCGCACCCACCAAGAGCCATAGAGTAAACAGTCCATACAACTGCAAATTTTCCTTATAATAGTTTAACACTTATGAGTAATTTATTGTTTGTTCTTACTAATGAATTCTTCCAGTTGCTTCTTTTGTTCATTGTATCTTTTTTCGGCGAAGTACCTTAACTCTTCTACATTGGAATTCCATTCATCACAGGAATTGATTACCCTCCATCTGTTTATATGTTCCTCCATTTCTGGCGCTATATTTTCCTGAATCAAATCGATCTGTTTAATCACGAGATCTGGCTTGAATGTGTGATCCAAATGATATTGAAAACGTTCATGAAAACTATTTAAAAACTCCTTGTTCTTTAGGAGTGCAGTAAATAGTACCCCAACACTTCCCACAATCGTTGCTCTTTTGAACAGATCCATTTTATATGCCTCTTTCCCAGTGTAACCAAAGCCCCAGTCAGTATCACACAAAGCCCATCTCCATCTCCCGTCTCTAATACCCGCACTGTCGGAAGGATTGTCTGACTTATAGTGCCAGAATTTAACATTGTTGTTGGGCCAGTCACTGTTACAAAAATACACATTTGCTATTATAAAATCCATAAAACTAAGTATGTCAACCTCCTTTTTCACGCGCTCGTAATTTATGCTTTGCGACAAATCTTGCTTCTTGACAAATCCCAAAAGATCTTTGAATTCTTTATTGTCATTCTTCCTTCCGTAAAACACATCGCTGCTGTATTCAAGTATCACGATACTATCTTTCCCAAGTTTGTATTTATTAGCAAGGTGGTCTTCATCAAAACGTTCGCGAATATTATGAAGTCCCCAATATTCTCCATTGATGAAAACAATGGAAGGTTGGTAATTCTGTGTTTCCAGTTCTGCGTCTTTCATGAGGGACTGCATCAAAGCATCTCGAAACATTGTTTTTGTCCAGTCGTTCCCTGCATTTCTGAGAATCAAAGAATTATATGTATCTAAATCATAGCCTGGAAACAACTCGTATTTCAACTGCCTTTTCCCATATTTTTCATCAAAGCAAATGCGCAAAGATTTTTGGCTGAATCCTCTAGTTGCATTTCCGTTGATTCTAACACCGGCAGTGCATTCAAATCCAATTTTACCATTGGGTTTATAAAATTCGATGTGAGCATGTCGCTCAGAATTTACGCCTCTTTTAAGATAGTTAGAAGGGTAATCCCACCAATGAAGGTCCAAAGCAATACCTTTCCTGATGTAGTCCTTTTTGTCTTCATAG
>JBKJQG010000032.1:0-8495 GCA_046594925.1 Bacteroidia bacterium | reverse complement strand
TATCATTCCGGCGATCACTCTTGGACTGGTAAAAGCTGAAGAGATAGAGTCTCAAGTCAATGAAGGAATTGAACACCTCGAGCCGACGGTAAAATACATGCAGCTGGATTCTGATTCCTTGCGCAGCTATATTGTTGGTGATGACGTAAACAATCCGAATGAAAAATATTATGGGAACAATCACGTACAAGGACCGGATGCCCGCCACGGAACCCACGTAGCTGGCATCATTGCCGCCATGCGCGGAAACAATGTGGGAATTGAAGGAATAGCAACTAATGTAAAAATCATGATCGTGCGTGCGGTTCCCGACGGTGATGAGCGCGACAAAGATGTTGCAAATGCAATTTATTATGCAGTGGACAATGGCGCGACCGTGATCAACATGAGCTTCGGAAAATATTATTCCCCCGATAAAAAACTGGTGGACGACGCCGTAAAATATGCGCAGTCGAAAGATGTACTTTTGGTGCATGCAGCAGGGAATGAATCAAAGGACAACGATATAGAACTCTCCTTCCCCAGCCGCGAATTACTCGACGGCACTGTGGCTGCCAATTGGGTGCAAGTGGGCGCCAGCGCCTGGAAAAAAGGAGAAACCATCATTGGTGGATTTTCCAATTACGGACAAAAGAAAGTCGACCTGTTTGCCCCCGGTGTGCAGGTGTACTCAACCATTCCCGACAATAAATACGAAAGCCTGAACGGCACAAGCATGGCTTCTCCGAGTACAGCAGGTGTTGCCGCCATCATCCGCAGCTATTTCCCAGAATTAAAAGCCGAAGAAGTCAGAACCGTGATGATGAAGACTGTTGTTCCTTACAAAAGCAAAGTAAATGTACCGGGATTGAAAAAGCCAAAAGGACTTAGAAAGAAAATGAAGCCGGTAAAGAGAAAGGTTTCCGAATTGTGTATCTCCGGAGGCTTTGTGAATGTTAACAATGCAGTTACTGAATTATTAAAGACAAAATAAACAACCTCCCCAAAAAAAGAAACGTCTCCTGTAAAATGGAGACGTTTTTTTTATTCTACTTTGTCTAGCCCTGCAATCACTAATTTAAAACCTGTGTCTGCTATGGCTATCTGCTTTCAAATTCCATAAAGGCTTGGAGTGTTCCTTCCGAAGGACTAATCCTTAATAATTTTCAAAACAGTAAATGTGTTGGAGCCCGTCACTTTCAGAAAATAAACACCACTTTTCCATTCTGAAATGTTTAACTGATTCAAATGAGCTGGATGATTGTTTTCAAATAGTTTCTCTCCGATACAGTTGAAAACAGTTATTGCTTCAGGAACTACTTTTTCGGAAATGGAAATAGTAATATCATTTTCAGTCGGGTTCGGATAAACATTAATTTCATTCCTGAAATTCAAATCTATCTCAGCAATAGCTATTGGGCAGCTCGGGGCAATTGCGGACGTGTCGATAGTTAAAACGCCCCCTGTAACATACCAGTTCTGCCAAGTTCCACCACTTCCAGTTCGCCAGTCGTTCAAATTAAATGAATTTATTCCTGTCTGAGTTCCTGCTACTTTGTAAACTTTTACCGCTTCATTTGATCTATCCCAAGTAAGCGTTTGTCCGGCAGCGCAATTCTCGGGAGTATTTGGCAAAATGCAGTTGGGCTGCAAAAAATAAGCATAGTCAGCGTATGTGGGATAGTCGCCATATACATATCCGATTCCATTGGTGTCGATGCAAACGGCCGTGTATTCTTCACAAGCAATTCCATTCGCAGCAACACCGTAATCCTGAAATATCCTGGCTAAAAAAGCAACATGTCTTCCCCTTCTATCGGGACTGTCATAATGTGTATCTGTAATGACATTATTTAAAATGGGGTTAAATAGTAAACTGTCCTTTAACAAAGTCACATCCACATCGTATGGATTGCTTAATGCTGTAGCAGATGTAACACTCCCATTTTGAGCAGTATTCACGATAGCACCCAAAACAGCCATTCCCGCTGAAGTGCCACCAATTGGAATTTTCTTTACATTCATCAAATAATTTAGGGCTGTATCAATAGGCGTTTCTTTCCAGTAAGAAACATAATCCCATTGATTACCGCCTGCAATCCAAAGAGCTTCGGCATTTCTAATTTGATTAATTACATAAGGGTCGAAAGAAGCCGTAGCATTGTTAAAAACAATCGTCTCGACGGAATTTACAGAAACACCCAATGTGGAATACAAATAAGCATTATAACCATTGCTACCTGTGGCACGAAGAACGACAACATCGCCCCCGCCACTATGTTGCAAAAACCAAATCATGGCATTGTCGTTTTCGGTAGCTCCTCCCATCAAAACGGTAACACCTTCTGTGGTCGTTGCTATGTCTGAAGTGTCTCCGGTAAAATAGCTGGTATAAGATTGAGAAAAACACATCTTAGAAAAACTAAGAATAAAGACAAAAATAAAAATCGTTCTTTTAAGATTCAGCATTTGATATTTATTTAATTTTTAGGAGTCGCATAAAATTACACCCGATGTTTTGCCGCTTGGCGTTCGTGCGGAATTTTAACTCTGAAGCACTTTTACGAAGCGGCATTTCAAATATAATTCTTTTTTGCCTACGAAGCAAAAAGCTCGCATGACGCCCAGACTCAAATGCCAAACTCATCATCGCGCTGCTTCAATCCTCACGCGCCATTCTAAAAAGCATTTGGGTCCGCGCGACCACAAAACTGTCTACGGAGCATAAATTAGGAGCTACAGGAAAATGTCTGCTGTATGAAACGATCATTAAAAGTAAAAGGATAAATTTGCTGGGCAATTTACATTAAATCCGAAATACCACAAATAACGGGCAATTGTTTTGTGGCTTGTTTGTGAGAATAAAATCATACGAAAAATTGCTATTGCTCTTGGCTATTCTTGCAGTGTGAATTATGTAACAATTATCTAAAATTGTGAAACAGCTTAGCTCTTTTATTGACGTAGATTTGTATCATGAAAAAAACTATAAACATCGCTGGAGCAACACTTTTATGTGCTATGCTTTTATTGAGTACTACTTCTTGTTTTGTTGCTGTGTCGGAGCATGGACACTCTTCAGGAAAGCAAAAGAATTCCAATAACCCACACCATCCAAGAACAACTAATCCCGGACATACCAAAGGGAAGTAACAGTAATTCAGCTGGAAAGAGGATTGTTTTTTGCGATTGTGAAGAAGTCTACATTATTTATTCCATCTTTCTCAGAATAATTTTGTCGCTTTAAATTACGATCAATCCTTCTTCTTTTTCTGCATTTTCCCAAAGGAAACAGTGCGTTTCCAGCATTCCGGACAAAAAATACGTCCTTAGACGTGTGTTCTTCTCCATTTTACAACCGGAGTAATAGAAAAATTATCAATTAAAATCTGGCCCTGAAAGATTTTGTCAGTAAAGTTAAACCTTGAAAAAGGCAATTTCTATGTAGAGTGTTGTTCATTTCTAAAAAGCTTCTTTACTTTTTTCTTGATCAAAAAAGTAATAAAAAATCAAGAACCAACAATCTCCCCCCGCAAAAGTCGCACCCATCATCGCGTTGTTTCAGTCCTCACGCGCAATTCTAAAGAGCATTTGAGTCCGCGCGATCACAAAACTGTCTACGAAGCATAAATTAGGAGCTACAGGAAAATGTCAGCTCTGTGAAACGATCATTAAAACCAAAAGGATAAATTTGTAGGGGAATTTACATTAAACAAAACTGTCACACCAGTTTAAACATAACGTTTGGCGGCTTGGCATTGGTGGGCTTTTGAAATCGAAATCCTGCCTTCCACCACAAAACTTGATATGAAGCACAATCCCGATAGCGATCGGGATCATTTAACCACTGAACCGCAAATTTCTTGTAGGTACTGTTAGGGGACGTTTTTCACTTTGCCTTCCCGTCAAAAATTGTCGTGTAGTTAAGGGTACAGCTGGTGTTTGTTTAATAATATAACGAACACGCAACATGTGCGCCTGAGTGGAGCAAAAAACATTTGTTGATAAACAACTATTATTTATGTTCGCTACGAAAACAAAACACATTTAAACAACGCACGGCTACAGAAGCTAACAAAGTCTTTTCCCTCCTGGCAGTAAACGTTTAGTCCTTGTGCCGCTTACCATGACCGTGGTTATGCTTCCTTTTTTTAGTCTCTACTGGTGCAGGACGAGGAGCAACCACTATTACTGGTTGAGGACGAGGAGCAACTACTATTACCGGTTGAGGCTGCGGAGCAACCACTACTACCGGATGAGGAAGAGGAAGCGGGGCTGATACTACTACCTGAACCTGCGCACTTGCGAAGGAAGACAGGAATACCGATACCGAAAAAATTGCAAATGTTACTTTTTTCATAATTAATAATTTAGAATGCAAAGATTGAAATGTAGCACAATAAACGTGTTACACAAGTTGGTAAATAACTTACATTATTCACACTTATTTAGCCTGCTTTCCCTTTTGCTACAGATACCTCTGGCACTCTTACGCGCTGCGGCTCAAACTGTGTACTCGCATGGCAGTGCTTTTTGAGCCTTTAATTGTTAATGCTTTGCTCGACTGGAAATTATTCCTCCGCCGCTTCTTTCCTTTTCACCAAAAAATACCCTTCTCGCTCCAGCGGACGGTATCCGTATTCATAACAGAAAAAATAATTGCTACCCTTTTCTGTCGTATACACATTGGTGTAAAAAGCGAAGTTAAATCCTTTTTGCAGCAGTAAATTCTTGGAGGCCTTAGCCGTTTCATCGGGAAGCAGCTCCCCTAATATCTTGTAATTTCTGCGCAGAGTAGAATTCACTCTTCGGTAATATTCACTGGCGGAAGCTTTGATTCTGTTGTTGAAGGCGTTCCTGCAGAAATCAGCACAAAATTTTTTATCGGTTCTTCCTTTGAAGGCTTCTCCGCATTCTAAGCATGTTTTGCTCATGGTTTTTTTGTTTTTAAAATGGTTGATGATCTTAAAAACAGAAGAGTGGCACTGTTTGTCGGGACAAATGTAGAGCAGAAAACAAAAAACACAAGTCCAATTTTATTCCCTTTGTTACATCCGGCAAGAATGTGATTTTTAATTCATTACAAGACAAATGTTGCTTGTCGATTTCCTTTCTAAATGTGTATACCCATATAAATTCGGATATAAACGCTTATCAACCGATTCCTGTCTCGAAAGTCACACACTTTTGCATCGTCGAAAACAAATAAGGTACTCGACAAAAAATTAAAGTATGAACCTGCGGCTGTAATGCAGTTGCCTAAAACCACAAACGAATGAACGCATTAAGAAACAAAGTACAATTGATCGGAAACCTGGGAGCAGATCCGGAAATAAAAGCATTGGACGGCGGAAAAAAATTAGCAAAAATGAACCTTGCCACCAATGAGAACTACAAAAATGCCAAAGGTGAAAAGGTCACAGAGACCCAATGGCATAACCTGATCGCTTGGGGCAAAACGGCAGAGATTGTCGAGAAATTCCTGAAAAAAGGCAGCGAAATAGCAGTCGAAGGCAAACTGATCAATAATAACTATACCGACAAAGAAGGTATTAAGCGGTATTCTACCGAAATTGAAATAAGCGAACTGCTGATGCTTGATTCAAAAAAATAATGGTTGATGGGTGAGTGAAAACAAGTCGTCCACTCTGGGAGTGGAGCGGTCGACTTTTTCAGACCCGGTTTATCCCAATGGGCCGGCGCATGATAGCCACCCCTCAACTGTTTATCCTGAAGCCGCTTTGCGGCTTCAGTTTTTTTAACACACATTAAAAACACAGTGACTCATCCCCTAAACAAAATGGCCGATACTTACACACAAATATACGTACACATTGTCTTCGCGGTCAGAAGCAGATCAGGATCCATCAACTCGCATTGGGAAGAAGAACTCCATCGTTACATTGCCGGAATCATAAGCGATAAAAATCAAAAATTATTAGCAATAAATGGGATGCCAAACCACATTCACATTTTAATTGGAATGCGGCCAACCTGTTGCTTGTCAGACCTGGTAAGAGAAATTAAAAAATCCTCCACCGCCTTCATCAAAGAGAGAAAATTCAGTCCACATCCATTTCAATGGCAAACAGGATTTGGCGCGTTTACTTGTGCCCATTCCGACATTGGTCGTGTTATAGTCTATATTATGAATCAGAAAGAGCATCATAAGAAACAAACGTTTAAAATCGAGTATCATGATTTTCTGGAAAAATACGAAATTGACTTTAAAGAGGAATTTTTGTTTGATTGGACAGACCCCCAATAAATATTCGACTCCTCCGGAGTCGTGATGATGGCAGGATTGGTTTTTCTAGAAAGATTTGAATCCTCTGGATTCATAGAACGACAGAGCGATGATTTTCATACGTTGATCGCGATTGAAAATTGAAACATTGTTCAACATTTAAAGTCAGAAGGAGCCGTGGATTGATGCCAGAGGCATCATATATCAATAGAATTAATCCGTTCCCTGACCCCATTCGACTCCAGCGGAGTCGAATATTTAAAAGTCATATGCAACAAAGACCCATTGGCCAAAATATTTATTGACGTGAATAAAACAAAACACAAAAACAAATGCAGTTAACGCCCGAACAACAAAAGATCATTGACTCCTCCGGAAACATCAAAATAAATGCGGTAGCCGGCTCTGGAAAAACCACCACCATCGTAGAGTATGCAAGAACGAGACCCGCCAACAGCAAGATCCTCTATCTGGCTTTCAACAAATCCGTCAAACTGGAAGCCCTCAAAAAATTTGAACGCCAAGGATTAAAAAATGTGACGGTAGAAACGGCTCACTCCTTGGCTTACAAGTACATTGTTTTCAAACACCGCTACAAAGTCAGGCTTCAGGGTTACAAGATCAATGAGCTGGCCGAATTACTGAAAATAAGAGGGAATGGAGAAAAGCATGCAGAGTACATTGTTGCGAACCACATTGGAAAGTTCACCGCCTATTATTGCAACAGCGACAAACACAACCTTCAGGAATTGAATTACTGCGACATAGTAACCGATGTCAATGCAAAACAATTTGTCAACGCCCACTACAAATACATTGAAAGTCAAACGCAGCTCTTACTAACCAAAATGGACAAAGGAGAGATCGACATCAGCCATGATTTCTACATCAAGAAATTTCAGCTTTCATATCCGCATCTGAATTACGATTACATTTTATTTGATGAAGGACAAGATGCCTCTCCGGCAATGCTGGACATTTTCCTGAAGCAAAAAGCAATAAAGGTCATAGTAGGCGACACCCACCAGCAGATCTATTCCTGGAGGTTTGCAGTCAATGCCTTGGAGAAGGTGAACTTCGCCACCTTCAATCTATCCATAAGCTTCCGTTTCGGTGAAGATATTGCGGCCTTAGCGATGGAGATTCTGCAATTCAAAAAAAGCAAAGAAGACCCCACTTTTTTTGCAATCACAGGAAAAGGCAATTCAAAAACGCATCAGACAAAAGCGACCATCGCAAGAACGAATCTCGGACTGTTGCTGAAAGCCATTGAATATGTAAAA
Organism: Bacteroidia bacterium; assembly: GCA_046594925.1. Lineage (GTDB taxonomy): Bacteria > Bacteroidota > Bacteroidia > 2-12-FULL-35-15 > 2-12-FULL-35-15 > 2-12-FULL-35-15. The sequence continues at coordinate 986 of JBKJQG010000032.1, read as the reverse complement.
GAAAAAGCAAACCTGAAACAGATCTACTTTGAAGGGAACATCAATTCCTACACCTATGCCGATGACGGCACCTCGCTCTACGATGTATTAAACCTCTACAACGGCAAACACAACCTGATCAAGGATCATCTCATACGCTCGATGAAAGACTTAGAAGAATTGGAAGAATACATTGACAAAACAGAAGATGCACAGCTGGGAATGATGCTGGAGATAGTCAAAGAATATGGAAACGAGATCCCCGGAATCATCCGTTCCATAAAAGAGAAACATGTAAAAAACGATGAAAAAGAAAAGGCGGAGATGATCTTTTCGACCGTCCACCGCTGCAAAGGGATGGAATACGATTCCATACAGCTTGCCGGCGATTTTATTCCCTACAAAAAATTAGAGAAACTAAAAACCGAGGCAAAGAAAGATGGAAGTTATTTAGCAAGGTTAAACGAAGAGATCAACCTTTTGTATGTCGCCATCACCAGGACAAAAAACAGCCTTTACATTCCAGAAGCCCTTCTCTCCGAAACATTTCCTTCCTCTCCCCATATAACCATATTGAAAGTGATGAAGGAAGAAGAAGCCGAAGAGATTACAGATGAAGAAAGGCTATCCTTTTTTGGCGGAGCAGATTTGTCGGTTTCCGCGCAGCTAGAACTCCCGAAAGAAAAAGCATACTCCGTGGTTGAGATAAGAGAAAAACACAAAGCGGCTTACGCACCTTGGACATCAGAGGCTGACGACACGCTGACCAAGATGTATTGCGAAGGCCTGAGTGCCAAAGACATTGCAAAACATTTCGGGCGGACCAGAGGAGCCATTTATGCCAGGATTAAAAAGTTGGACCTTGAGGCAATTTATGGTTAAGCTGAGTTGCATTACCAGAAAAAACGACCATCAAGCCAAAGCAGTATTTAAAGGATCTTTCGCGTGGCGCTAGCAGGGGCTTGCTACTTCAAAACATTTTTGCGAAGAGCACACAAAGCCACAAG
>JBKJQG010000368.1:0-10763 GCA_046594925.1 Bacteroidia bacterium | reverse complement strand
ATCACAAACTCCGTTACAAGAAGCAGGAGTGTTGACCGCAGAAGCAGTGAGCAAAGTAGGCTGAGTCACCACAGCACTATTGGTATTGGTACAACCCCAAGAATCGGTAACGGTTACAGTATAAGTTCCAGCACACTGGTTACAAGCCGCCGTGGTACATCCACCACTCCAGGAATAACCCGTATAAGATCCGGAACCGCCTGAAGGAATCACAATGCTTTGTCCGTCACAAGATCCGAAACAAGAAGCAGGCAATCCGACAATGGCCGAAAGATCGATCGCAAGATCTGCAAAGATGGTCACGGTGCTTGTTCCTGTACATCCGCTGGGATCAGTAAGCGTCACAGAGTAAGTGGTTGTAGCAGCAGGAGAAGCAGTAGGAGTAGCTGTAGTGGCTCCTGTTAGGGAAGCCGTCGGAGTCCAGGAATAAGAAAATCCAGCGCCATTTGGCGTAACGCCTAAAACAGTACTTCCTCCGAAACAAACCGTATCATTCGCTCCTGCACTTACCACTAAAGCAGCATTCACAGTAACGGTTGAAACGGCAGTGGAAGAGCAACCCAAGGATGTTCCTGTCACGGTGTAAGTAGTCGTTGAAGCAGGAGTCACTGTTATCGGGTTAATCACAGCCCCGGTCGACCAAACGTATGTCGTAGCGCCAGCTGCTGTTAGTGTAGCAGTGGAAGCCGGACAAATGGTCGGAGAATTTACAGTAGTCACCGGAATAGGATTCACTGTAACGGTTCCCACCGCAGTGGAAGAACAGCCCAATGAAGTACCGGTTACAGTATAAGAAGTCGTTGTTGCAGGAGTTACGCTCAAGGGATTTGCAGTTGAGCCGGTATCCCAGGAGTAACTCGTAGCACCGCCTGCGGTCAATGTGGTCGAAGCGCCCGCACAGATCGTAGAGTTGGTGGAAGTCGTTACTGGTATTGGATTCACCGTCACAGTTGAAACCGCTGTTCCTGTGCAACCTGCGGTAGTACCGGTTACAGTATAAGAAGTCGTGGTTGCTGGTGTCACGTTTATTGGATTTCCGCTTGCGCCGTTGCTCCAAGTATAAGTTGTTCCGCCCGTTCCTGTTAAGGTTGCCACTGAACCTGCGCAAATGGTCGGGGAGTTCACTGTAACGACCATAACTGCTGCAACCGTTACAGTTGCAATAGCGGTGGAAGTACAAGTGAGAGACGTTCCCGTAACGGTATAAGTCGTAGTTGAAGGAGGTGATACATTGATCGGATTAGTTACTGCTCCGGTTGACCAGGAATAAGTCGCAGCACCTGCACCTGTTAATGTAGCAGTACCTCCTGAACAAATAGTCGGAGAGTTAACCGTCGTAACCGGAAGTGGATTTACAGTAATTGTAAAAGTACTTGTTGGTCCAACACATGCACCTAAAGTAGGAGTGATCGTAATTGTAGAAGTGATAGGAGCACCACCTCCGTTTGTTGCCGTAAATGCAGGAATGCTAGTAACACCGCTTGCAGCCGTTCCGATAGCCGGATTGGAGCTGGTCCAGGTGAAACTTGCTCCTGCAGGAGTACTTGCAAATGTATTGGCTGGTACTGCAGCACCTGCGCAATAAGTTAAGTTCGCTTCAGGAGTAACGGTCGGTGTTGGATTAACAGTAACAGTAGCAACAGCTGTTCCGCTGCAAGCACCTGTAGTTGCCGTTACGGTATAAGAAGTTGTAGTAGCAGGACTCACGTTAATCGTGTTTCCTGTCGCCCCGTTGCTCCATGAATAGGTTGTTCCGCCTGTTGCAGTTAAAGTTGCAACTTGACCGGCACAGATTGTTGGAGAGTTTACTATGGGTGTAATAGCCCCTGGCGTGTAAGTAATGCTGACAAACCCAGGACCGTTATTTGAAGTTGCACATCCGCCACCTGCAGGGATCAGACTGGATCCACCGCCACCACCGCCGCCGCCATTTGCACCGGTGCAGCATCCGTCATTTCCGCCGCCGCCGCCGCCAAAGTAGCCGCCACCGCCGCCGCCGCCTGATGCCGTTCCCCAGTAACCACCCATTCCGCCTACACCACCTACACCTGGTGAACCACCCGGAGGTGTTCCAGCCCATGGTGTTCCGCCTGCTCCGGGACCTGTTGTAGTGGCACCGATACCTCCTGTTCCGAAAGTAGCTACACCTGACGCTCCGTTGGGACAACCGCCTGCGCCACCGCCGACAATTCCTGATCCTCCTCCTTCACCGCCGCCGCCGCCGGCAACAATGTATGGGCTGCCGCCAACAGTAACTGTGGTAGCACCGCCACCGCCTGATGAGTTATAACTAACCGTTCCGTCGTTCGATGCAAAGCCTCTTCCGCCTCCGCTAGATCCGCCATATCCACCTGATGCAGCCGTTCCTGAGTTATTTCCTGAACAACCGACGGTCATCGTAATGACTTGTCCGGGAGTTACAGCAAGCGCGGGTGAAGTAATGGACGCACCATTACCACCTAAGCCTCCTCCACCGTCCGCACCGGCAGCAGTGATATTTATGCTGAAAACACACGGTGGCACCGTGAAACTGGCGGGCGCACCTGTGCAGTTGAAGGTTGCAATGGTTTGTGCAAAAACTGACGTTGACGCCAGTAAAATGGCTGTCAGAATGAAAATGCGCTTCGAGAGAGTAGAGATAAATGGATTCATCTTTTTTATTTAGTGTGGTAAAAGACCTTTTTTCTATTTATATAGATGCAAACTCTTGAGAAAAGGTTGCATATCAGAAGGGTGTGCCGCGAAAAAGGGTGCGGATTCTAAAATTCTATATCCAGATCGAATTTCTGGCGGAACGTATTAATTGCAGGGTTTTTTTCCGAAAGCCTTTTGTAGCGGTCGGTTGCGGTATAAAGATTGGTCTTGTCATCCGCTGCTATCATCTTCAGATTCAGCAGGATGTCATAGTTGTTCAACTCCTTTCTCAGGTAACCCAAAAAGGTCAGTTTGTCCTCATTGATGGATTCTTCTATGGCTTTGTTCGTGATGGTAAATTCTATCACTGAACCCTCGTTCAAAACGGGTTTTTTGTTCAGCAGCCCGATGCCTAAATTGGTCTTTCCTTTCCCTTTTAGTTCATTGGCATACTTTTCCCAAACCATTTCCAGCTGAACTTGCGTGAAAGCGATCTTTGGCAAAGCATTATTGGTCTGTTCGGTTTGATCCGCCTGCGCCTTTTCGGTCTTTTTGTCGGCGTTCAAATGCTGATTGATGGAAAGGGAAGGCGTAAGCGATTTGATGATGGTTTTTTTGACTGTCGTAGCTGTCTCTGCTACCGGAGCTGCTTTCTGAATGGGAATGGTAGTGGGAATACTCTCTCCTTTTGGTTTTTCAGCGACCGCTGCGGTTGTCTGGGCAGCCACTTTTTGAGGAGCCGCTATTCGGGATTTCAGGCGTATGTCATTTTTTTTTTCAGTCTCGGTTCCGATTGAACTGAGAGAACAAAGCTGCATGAGAGCAAGCTCTACCTGAAGCCGATGGTTTTTGCTGGCCTTGTAACTGATGTCGGTCTTGTTGAGTATCGTCAGCCCTTTCACCAAAAGCGGCAGTGAACATTTGCCGGATTGCTCTTTGTATTTTTCGCGGATGTTGGTTCCGACTTCCAATAATTGTAAAGTTTCAGGATCTTTTCCAACCAATAAATTACGGAAGTGATCTCCCATTCCGGCGACAAAATTATGACCGTCAAAACCGTTGTTCAGGATTTCATTGAAGATCAATAAAGCGGAAGAAATATTTTCGGTTAAAACTGCATCGGTCACCTTGAAATAATAATCGTAATCTAAAATATTCAGGTTGTCGATCACTGCTTTGTAAGTGACATTGTTGCCAGCGAAACTAACGATCTGATCAAAGATCGAACAGGCGTCACGCAAGGCTCCGTCGGCTTTCTGGGCGATGATGTGCAGCGCGTCTTTTTCAGCCGTGATGTTTTCGTTGCCTGCAATGTAGGCCAGATGACTCGCAATGTCTTCGATCTGAATTCTGTTGAAGTCGAAGATCTGACAACGCGATAAAATGGTAGGAATTATTTTGTGTTTTTCAGTAGTTGCCAAAATAAAAATGGCATGTTTCGGCGGCTCTTCCAGTGTTTTTAAGAAAGCATTGAAAGCGGCAGAAGATAGCATGTGAACCTCATCGATGATGTAGACTTTATGGGTACCCAGCTGAGGTGCAAAACGGACTTGATCTACTAAATTCCGGATGTCGTCCACCGAGTTGTTGGAAGCCGCATCGAGTTCAAATACGTTGAGGGAAGCACCGCTGTTAAAGGATTCGCAGGATTCACATTTGTCGCAGGCCTCAATTTCTGAAGTGCGGTTGGTGCAGTTGATGGTCTTGGCTAAGATTCTCGCGCAAGTTGTTTTCCCTACTCCACGTGGACCGCAAAACAAAAAGGCGTGAGCCAGGTGCTCGGTCTTGATCGCATTTTTGAGCGTATTCGTAATGTGCCCTTGTCCAACAACGGTGTTAAACGTTGCCGGGCGATACTTTCGGGCCGATACGATGAAGTTTTCCATGATTATTTCACAAAACTAAGTATTAATATGAAAACAAACAGGATTGTTTAAAAGTCGGGTTTTGGTTGATAAATTCTTTGGGAGTTCGAGGAAGTGACTAAGTGACTGGGGGCGTTCTTTTTGGGTAAAAGAACAGCCTTTTGCTTTGGACAAAGAACATGTTTTATTATGATTGAACCCACCCAGTTGCCTAGTCACCTAGTTACTTTTCATGTAATTCGGAGCATTTTTCACCTTTAACGTGTTGAAAATCAATAAAAAAGTCAAAATTTATCGTCAGAACGCACCACTGATAAAGGATTTTTCTTATATTTGCGTCCCTTTAGAAAAAAGGGGTTCGCGAATGCGGATAAATTATTAACCCATAAATTACAAAACAATGCTAAAACATTATGAAACCGTCTTCATTATGACTCCCGTTTTGTCTGATGAACAGGCAAAGGAGACGGTAAGTAAGTACAAAAAGATGCTTACTGACAATGGTTGCAAGATTGTAACCGAAAATGCTTGGGGATTGCGCAAGTTGCAATACCCGATCCAAAAGAAAACAACTGGTTTCTACCATTTGTTTGAATTCCAGGCACCGCCTGCATTTGTTGCTGAGTTGGAAGTTGCTTACAAACGCGATGAGCGCTTGTTGCGTTTCCTGACTGTTGCTCTTGACAAGCACGCTGTTGCATACAGTGTAAAAAGCAGAAACAAAGCTAAGGCAGTAGTTGCATAGCAAATTTTAGAGTTTTAGAATTGTAGAGTTTTAGAATTAAAACTTTTCAAAATCAAAAATTCAAAAAATCAAAAAATCTAAAATTAAAAAAATGGCAGACAATTCAGAAATCAGATATCTTGCACCTCCCACAGTGGACGTGAAGAAAAAGAAATACTGCCGCTTTAAGAAAAGCGGAATTAAGTATATCGATTACAAAGACCCTCAATTCTTGTTGAAATTCATCAACGAACAAGGTAAAATTTTGCCTAGAAGATTGACCGGTACATCAGTTAAATATCAACGTAAAGTATCTAAAGCAGTTAAGCGTGCTCGTCACTTAGCCTTATTGCCTTATGTTGCTGATATGTTAAAATAATTCTACGACATGGAAGTAATTTTAAAAACAGACGTTAAGAACCTTGGATACAAGGATGACGTTGTAAAAGTAAAACCAGGTTACGGAAGAAATTTCCTTATCCCAAAAAATCTGGCAGAAATGGCTACTGTTGCATCTAAAAAGATGTTGACAGAAACAGTGAAACAACGCGCTTTCAAAGAACAAAAAGTGAAAGCAGCTGCCGACGCAACTGTTGCTAAATTGAAAGACTTAGTTGTAAAAGTAGGTGCTAAAGTTGGTGAGTCCGGAAAAATTTTCGGTTCAGTTACGACCGTACAAGTTGCTGATGCGATGAAAAAGTTAGGTTACGATGTGGATCGTAAGAACATTACCATGAACGAAGATGCAATCAAAACGATTGGTACGTACACGGCTAACGTTCGTTTCCACAAAGAAGTTACTGGAACGATCACTTTTGAAGTAGTTCAAGAGTAATACCTTACCCCTTGCCCCCTCCTAAACAAAGGAAAGGGGTGATAAGAAAAATAAAAAGGCAATTCAAATTTTTTGAGTTGCCTTTTTTATTTGAGTCCACAGTTAATGGATGGAACACAGATGACACGGATAAAACGGATTTACGTTGATCTTTTTTATCTGAGGTTTCTCACGGATTTGTTGCCTTTGGCAACACGGACTTGATTTTGCTCCGAGTGAAGAAGCTACCAATAAACAAATGAACCAATGAACCGCATAACGATCAAACAAGCACAAAAAAAAGTAGATGACTGGATCAAACTCCATGGTGTTCGTTATTTTTCCGAACTGACAAACATGGCCATCCTTACAGAAGAAGTGGGAGAGGTGGCACGCATCATCGCAAGGGAGTATGGAGAACAGTCGTTTAAGAAAAAAGACAAAGGAAAAGAACTTTCCGATGAGTTGGCGGATGTGCTTTTTGTTTTAATCTGTCTCGCCAACCAAACTGGGATAGATCTCAGCAAAGCACTGGAAAAAAATCTGGAGAAAAAGACCAGCCGCGATAAGGATCGCCACAAGAAAAACAAAAAACTGTCCGGAGGTGCTCCCCGCGCAGGTAAGTAAAACCTTGTTAAAATATACGCATGTGGTTCCCGTTATAATAGTTGTTATTTCGATATGAGAAAAATTACATCACTCCTTCTTCTTTTATTTTTTCTAAATGTGAAAGCAGGTTTTGCTACAACTGCTGATTTGGAAAAAGCCTGGGACGCGTTTTTTGCAAACAGCAGAGGCCCGGCCGTATTTTCTTTGTTCGAGCTGGCAGCGGCTGATCCGGAAAGCAAGGCTGAAGCAAGTCTCGGGATGTCGCTGCTTAGTCGCGACAATGGAAACGAGGCAGATGCCTTCCGCTATTTCACGGAATTTTACAAAGCTTCAAAAGATCCTTTCCCTTATGCTTTTGCGCTCTGGACCACTCCTTGCGTCAATGGCAATTATAATAAGAAGAGCAAAGAGCAATTGACATTACTGAAAATGATGGCCGAAGATCCGCGTGCCAATCAATGCATGCAGGCGCTTGCGAATTCAATGCTGGGATATCATTTTCAGCGATGCAATGATTTCAAACAGGCAAAACTTTATTTTGATAAAGTTGCAGTTGTTCCTTTCGCTCAAGTAACCGGACAATTTGAAAATGTTTCGGGCAGTGGATTCAACAAAGATTTCGGCGTACTCGGCAATCCGGAATCTTCGGCTGTATTTAAGAACAAAGTAGGGGCTGACGTGAAATGGTTCAATGTAAAGTTTCCCCGCAACGACAAGTGGTTGGATTTTGCTTTCAGCTTTAATAGTGATGATGCCGTTTGTTATGCCCAGTCATTTGTGAATAGCCCTGCTGACCAGGAGGTTATTTTGCGTGCCGGCGCTTCCGGAGCCATTAAAATATGGGTGAACGACAAGCTGCAGATATCGGTGAGTGAAGAAAAGAACACGGACATTGACATCTACGGCTGCAAAATAAAACTAAATAAAGGATTTAACCGCATTTTGGTACAGGTTGGAAAAAGTGAGATCAGCCGTGCGAACATTATTGTCAGATTGTTTGACTTGAACGATAAAAACTTAAGCAATATCTCTTACAGTGCAAAGGCCGAGCCTTATGTAAAAGACATCAGTTCTGCACTAAAAGAATTTCCCTTCTTTGCAGAAACATTTTTTGCCGGAAAGATCAAAGCGGACCCAACAAGCATAATTTCACTCATCCTGTTGGGAGAAGTACATTTGCGGAATGACAATGTTTATGAGGCCCGGAAAGCATTTACAAAAGCAGCTTCATTGGCTCCCGGAAGCACATACATCAAGGAGAGACTGACCGAGTGTTATGCACGGGATCAGAACACAACAAGTTTGACGAAGACCGTTGAAAGTATCAAAGCTTTGGATCCTCAGAGTTATTACGCCATTCGTGAATTTTACAACGATGCACTTGAAAAAGAGGATTACGACGAAGCGGAAAGAATGGTCGCGGCTTTGGAAAAGTACTATGGTAAGAATCTGCTGACAGAAGTTCTTCGACTAGAGATCTTCAAGCGCCAGAAGAAATACGATAACATCATTTCGCTTGGGAATAAATTGTATGAAACACATTCTGATAATTGGGATATCGTTTTTTTGAAATATACGATAGAGACCAGCGTGAATACCGATTACAAGAAAGCCAATAAGGTGCTGATTAAATACCTGAAGGAGAATAACAACGAGACAGCCGGTAATATCCTGGCAAATAATTATTTTAAAGACGGCGCGGTTCAGAAAGGGCTGGACATCTATTTAAAACGCAGTGAAGAATATCCATACGGAACAGGTTATTACGAGACTCTTTCAGAGCTTTACTTTTCCAGGCAGGAATACCCGGCCTCTGAGAAGTGGTTGAAGCAGATCTTGGAGATCTGTCCTTACAATGGTTATTACTGGAATCAGCTGGGGAAAGTTTACGAGGCGATGAACAAGACGGAAGATGCAAAAATGGCCTTTGCGAAATGCATCTATTATGCTCCGACAAATTATGAAGCACATCGCTTGTTAAGAAAAATGCAAGAGAAAAAAGAACTCTTCGATTATTTTCCCCTCACAGATGTCAATAAGATCTTCGCGAATTCACCCGGAGCAAAGAATTTTCCCGAGGACAACAGCATGATCCTGCTGAATGAAATGCAGCGAATTGTTTATCCGGAAGGCGCTTCCGAGCAGAGAACGGACTTGCTAATAAAGGTTTTTAATCAGGCGGGCATCGATGCCTGGAAGGAATATGGTTTGAATTTCAATCAATTTACTCAGCGCTTGATTATAGAAAAAGCAGAAGTGTTCAAAGCGGATGGAAATAAAGTGAAAGCGGAAACCAATGGTGCTCAGATCGTCTTTACCACTTTGGAAGCAGGAGACGCGATTCACATAACATACCGGTTGGAGGAGTACGTGTTCGGGCAGATGGCTTCACATTTTTCGGATCGATTCAATTTAAATTACAGTTTACCCGTGGGATTGTGTAAATACAGTTTGATTTTTCCGTCCGAAAAGAAATTCAATTACAAAGTCCTTAACACCGATCTACAGCCTGTCGAGTCAACGCCTGAGTCCGGATATAAAATGCTGCGCTTCGAGAAGTCAAACCTGATGGCGGTCAAGAACGAGCCTTACATGCCTACTCTGGACGACGTTGGAATGGTGATAGATGTTTCTTCCATTCCCGATTGGAAATTTGTAGGCAATTGGTACGCGGATCTTGCGAATACAAAAGCAAAGGCAGATTATGAAGTGAAAGAGGCCGTTAAGGATGTTTTCGAGGGAAAGCCTGATTCTTTGACCCAGTTAGAAAAAACAAAATTAATCTACGATTATATTGAAAAGAACATCAGCTACAGCAGCGTTCCTTTTTTACACAGTGCTTTCATTCCGCAAAAGGCGTCACGCACTTTAAATACCAAGCTCGGCGATTGCAAGGATGTCTCTACTTTATTTGTTGCCATGTGCAAGGAAGTGGGCGTATCTGCTGTTCTTGTGCTAGTGAGCACGCGCGACAATGGTGATAATTATCTTGCCCAGCCTACTGTCGGATTTAATCATTGCATTGCTTATGTGGTGGCTGACGATCAGGGATATTATATTGAGCTCACGGACAATAGACTTTCTTTCTCCACGCTGAGTAATGTCTTGATAAAAGCGCAAGTGCTTCAGATCCCGAACGAAACTATGGCTGTAGCCGAAGATATTTATCAGCTCGACGCTTATCATCGCGTGCCGAGTGTCATTTCCAGAAATGTGAAACTTTCTTTTGTCGGAAGCGATATGCTGGTGACGCGAAAAACAGTCTGCACGGGTGTTTATGCAGCCGGAACACGTTACGAGTATGCTGAGCTGGGAACGGAAGAGCAGTTGAAAATGATGAGCCGGGCCATTGGGGGTGATTTTTCCACACCGGTGAAACTGAACAGCCTTTCTTTCAGCGACCTAAAACCGCTTTCTGATACAGTTTCTTATACGCTTGGCTTCTCGGTGAGTAATGCTGTAATGGATGTGGCTGGAATGAAGATCATCAAACTGCCTTGGTCTGAAGCATACGCTACTCTGGATTTTCTTTCTCTGGAAAAGCGTAACTACCCGTTCAATATTTATTCTTTCACAGCTCTGGAAGACGCGAGAGAAGAATTGATCATTGTGTTTCCTAAAGGAAAAGCCTTGGTAGAGATGCCGAAATCATTAACTATTAAAAGTGATCTCATTGACTATGAACTGACGTTCAAAATGTCTGGAACTAATCTAGTGGCGACACGCTCCTTGAAGTTTAATAAGGAAATCGTGAGTCCGGCCGAGTACCCCGCTTTCAAAGAGGCTTTCACTAAGATCTCGGAAGCGGACGGAAAACAGGTGGCGTTTAAGTAAACCTTTAATTTACGGTTATGGTTTTGGTCTTGGTGGTTGAATAGTAGGCCCCTCCGACACCCAGTGAAATTTTCCAAATGCCCGGAGTGTTGAATGTCACGTATCCCTCATTTGAATATGCACTTGTTCCATTCCCGCCCACATAAGCACCAATTACATTTGGCGATGAGCCTGGGTCAGTGGTGTTGACATACGTCCAACCGTATCCGCTGGATGCCCACCACCATGATCCGTTGCTTTGTGTCGTATTGACGATGTGAAGGACTGATGAAGTTGTAGCAAC
>JBKJQG010000349.1:0-13475 GCA_046594925.1 Bacteroidia bacterium | reverse complement strand
CTACTGCCTACTGCGTATTGCCTATTGCCTACTGCGTATTGCCTATTGCCTATTGCTTACTGCCTATTGCCTACTGCCTATTGCGTATTGCCTACTGCCTATTGCGTTTTAGTCATTGTCTCCGGCGTGCAAATTATAAAATCAGCCATTCCGGCCGATTCTTTTGCGAGGGTATCAATTCCCATTTGTTCGGTTGAGCCAATTGTGAAAATTTTCAAGGCAGGATTTTCCTGTTTCAGATACCATTCAATTCCCTGATGATAATTGCTATGATAACTTCCATTGTAATGAATGAAGGTTTTTCCCTTGCCCCAATTCTTTAGAATGAAATAAGCCATGGTAGCGTCTTTGATCGCTTGTGATTTCGGTAGGTTCTGTCCTCCATGTCCTCCTGCAGCTTCAAAAATGTCCTTGTAACATTTTAACTCTCCATCGTATTTCATTGGCAAGGGACAGATCCATTTTTTTGCTTCTGCATCTATGCTGTCTAATTTGTCCAATCCTTTTGAATAAACAAGATTCGCATAACGTCTCGGGATGTTGGCGGCGACAAAAGGCAATCCGTTTGTTTTTGCAAAAAGCAACAATGGTTTATAATCCGTTTCGTAATTGGCCCAGAGTTTTACTTCTTCCTTTAGCGTCTTGTCGCTGATTTTTGATTGAAGGAATTCCGTGATGGCAATTTGATCATCGGCCTCAAACATTTCAGCGCCCAGAACCAGGTTATTCTTTTTTGCTTCAAATAAGTCCCTGGTCAGTTCCAGTTGCAGCCAGTGACCGATTGGATTGTCATGCAACTCACCGAACAGGATGATGTCAGCTTCCTTGGCGCTTTTCAATAATTGCTCGTAAGTGCTGGCTCTTCCTTTGATGTCGTATATCTGAAACGCCTGTTTATCCGCTTTGAACGACACTATGCAGAGAGAAACGAGCAAAAAGGAAAGGATCTTTGTTTTCATGAGGGGCTGTTTACCCCAAAAATACTCAAAATGCAGGAGTTTTAAAATAAATTTGCTTTGTATTTAATTTATTACATACATTTGCATCAGAATGAAAACAATGTCATGCATACATCATCATCATACTTACTCAACAAGTAAGCAGACGATGTATTGTGTGAACTAAACACTGGATAATAGAATTATCATATATCTGAAAGGGCTTACCAATGCGGTAGGCCCTTTTTTTTAGCCAATTTTAACACAAATCAGCCAAAATAAATGAAACTAAGAATTGCAATACAGAAATCAGGACGCTTGAACGAAGATTCGATAAAAGTTTTGAAGGAAGCCGGAATAGAGTTCAACAATGGATTGAATAAGTTGAAAGCGGAAGCGGTAAACTTTCCATTGGAAGTTTTTTTTCTCAGAGACGATGATATTCCTCAATACATTCAGGATGGTGTCGCAGATATCGGCATCGTCGGTGAGAATGTGGTGATCGAAAAGAACAAAGACGTGAAGATCATCGAACGCCTTGGTTTTGGAAAGTGCCGCTTGTCGATAGCCGTCCCGAAAAATCAGAAGTACAAAGGTATTCAGGATCTCGAGGGGAAACGTATCGCGACCAGCTATTCCACAGTGCTTTCGAAGTACCTCAAGAAAAATAAGATCACGGCGGAGATCCACGAGATCAGCGGGTCCGTGGAAATTGCTCCCGGGATCGGCTTGGCAGATGCCATCTGTGACCTAGTCAGCTCAGGCAGCACATTATTCACCAATGGCTTGAAAGAAGCGGAAGTGATCCTGCGATCGGAAGCCGTTTTAATTTCGAATGGGAATTTGTCGGCCGGACAAAAGGAAATTTTGAACCGCCTTCTCTTCAGAATGAATGCTGTGAAAAAAGCAAAAAACAACAAATACATCCTGCTGAATGCTCCGAATGAGAATCTGAAGGCGATCTGTAAAATCCTTCCGGGAATGAAAAGTCCGACCATTCTTCCCTTAGCTGACAAAGGTTGGAGTTCGGTTCACAGTGTAGTTAATGAAGATGACTTTTGGGAGATCATTGAAAAATTGAAGGACAAAGGAGCTGAAGGGATTTTGGTGGTGCCGATAGAGAAAATGATCCTATAGGTGCGTAAGGCGAATAAAAGCGTCCCGATTTTATCGGGATTACAAATTATATGTGTGTTAAAATGAAAACAATTAAATATCCATTGCGAAGTGACTGGGAGGATCTTTTGAAACGTCCTGTTTTTGAAACAGCATCATTAGAAATTAAGGTGAAAGAGATTTTGTTGGACGTAAATTTAAATGGTGATGACGCATTAAGGAAATATGCGAAACAATTTGATTTGGTTGAGTTAGATAATCTGAGTGTGTCGGAACAGGAATTTGTGGATGCCGAAAAGAATGTGGCGCAAGAGTTGAAAAACGCAATTCAGTTGGCTAAGTCGAACATAGAGAAATTTCACATCGTTCAAAAGGAAGAAGTGAAAGTAATTGAAACGACAGAAGGCGTAAGCTGCTGGAGGAAGTCGGTAGCCATCGAAAGGGTGGGATTGTACATTCCGGGGGGATCTGCTCCGTTGTTTTCTACGGTTTTGATGCTCGGAATTCCGGCCAAAATAGCGGGTTGCAATCAAATTGTTTTGTGCACTCCTCCGGACAAGAATGGAAGTATAAACCCTGTGATTTTATACGCGGCTCAGTTACTCGGGATTAAAAATGTTATCAAAGCAGGTGGTGTTCAGGCGATAGGTGCAATGGCTTATGGAACAGAGTCGGTGCCGCGGGTTTATAAAATATTCGGGCCGGGGAACCAATATGTCACCTGTGCAAAACAAATGGTAAGCAGGGAAGGAGTGGCGATCGACATGCCAGCTGGGCCTTCAGAACTGGCAATTCTCGCGGATGAAAGTTGTGTTCCTGAATTTGTCGCTGCCGATCTGCTTTCACAAGCTGAACACGGAGCCGATTCACAAGTGATTCTTGTCTCCGACTCTGAAGAAGTGATCAAAGACGTGATTGCTGAAATACAGTTGCAAGTATACTTGTTACCAAGAAAAGAAATCGCATTAAAAGCTTTGGAGAACAGCAAAGCGATTTTGGTCAAAGACAAACAGGAGGGAATAGCATTGCTGAATGCTTATGCCCCGGAACATTTGATCTTAGCTTGTAAGGAAGATGAGCAATGGGCGGAGCAAGTAGTGAACGCAGGATCAGTTTTTTTAGGAAATTATTCTTGCGAAAGTGCCGGAGATTATGCTTCGGGGACAAATCACACACTCCCCACCAATGGAAATGCAAAAGCATACAGCGGTGTTTCGCTGGACAGTTTTGTGAAAAAAATCACTTTTCAAAAATTATCAAAAGAAGGAATAAACATCATTGGAAATTCAATCGAATTAATGGCAGCGGCCGAAGGTTTGGATGCACACAAAAACGCAGTAACGCTGCGCTTAAAAAAAGAAGAACATGTTTGAATTAAATAGCATTTTACGAGAGAACATCAAGAGGTTGGTTCCCTATTCGTCTGCAAGAGACGAATACAAAGGGAAAGCTGGAGTGTTTCTGGACGCCAATGAGAATTCACTTGGCGCGCCTGTGTCGTTTGATGGAAGCGCTGTTTTGAACCGTTATCCGGATCCTCTACAGTTGGCCGTGAAAGATAAATTGGGCAAGATCAAAGGATTGCCTATAGAGAATATTTTTCTTGGCAACGGAAGTGATGAAGCGATCGATATTTTGTTCCGTGCTTTTTGCGAACCGGGGAAAGACAATGTGATTGTTTGTCCTCCGACCTATGGAATGTATGAGGTTTCAGCAAATATCAACGATGTGGGCATACTCAAAGTCCCTTTGTTGCCGGAATCCTTTCAGTTGGATGAAATGGGTATACAAAAGACGATCAACGACAAAACAAAATTGATCTTTATTTGTAGTCCGAATAACCCAACCGGAAGTAGTGTTGCCTGGATGTCAATAAAAAATATTCTTGAAAACTTCAAGGGGATGCTCGTGATCGATGAAGCCTACATCAACTTTGCAAGTTATAAGAGCTTGATTCCGGAGTTACAGAATTATCCGAACCTGATCATCCTTCAAACGCTCTCGAAAGCATGGGGATTAGCAGGTTTAAGAGTAGGGATGGCTTTCGCTTCCGAACCCGTGATCGATGTATTCAATAAGATCAAACCTCCCTACAACATCAATGCGGTGTCTCAAGAACTCGTTTTTAAAGCGTTGGATAACATAAAAGAAGTGAATGAGCGCATAAGAATTTTGGTTTCAGAAAGGAAAATTTTGAGTGCAGAATTCAGCCGATTTTCTTTTGTCAAGAAAGTTTATGAAAGTGAAGCCAATTTTATTCTTCTGAAAGTGAACAATGCTTCAGCGCTTTATGATTATTTGATAGAAAATCAGATCGTGGTGCGTGATCGCAGTAAGGTGCTACGGTGCGAAGGATGTCTTAGAATAACGGTTGGAACTGAAAAAGAGAACAGAGAATTAATTTCAATTTTTAAAAAATACGAAAATGAGTAAGAAGGTATTGTTTATAGATCGTGATGGAACATTGATCTGGGAGCCGCCAACCGATTTTCAGATCGATAGTTTTGAAAAGTTCAAATTCCTTCCTGGAGTTATCGCCTGCCTTGGTAGGATAGTCCGGGAGCTTGATTTCGAACTGGTGATGGTGACCAATCAGGATGGTTTAGGAACAGATAGTTTTCCGGAAGACACATTCTGGCCGGTTCAGAACATGATGTTGGAGATCTTGAGGTCGGAGGGGATAGAATTTTCGGAAATATGCATCGACCGTACATTTGAAAAAGACAATCAATTGACTCGTAAACCCAATACTGGGATGCTGACCAAATACCTGAACGGGAATTATGATCTGCAAAATTCATTTGTGATCGGTGATCGGATTACGGATGTGAAGCTTGCGAAGAATTTAGGTGCAAAAGCCATTTTTATAAAAAATCAGGATGCAGCGGACGGTTTTGAAAATGACATTTCGCTGCAGGTTGAGAGCTGGACAGAGATCTATGGCTTTTTAAGACTTCCAGAAAGGAAAATCAGGCAAGAAAGAATGACCAAGGAAACAGAGATCGAAATTGAGTTGAATCTGGACGGAAAAGGCAGATCGGAAATTTCCACGGGACTTCCATTCTTTGATCACATGCTGGAACAAATAGCAAAACATGGAAATGTCGACCTGACGATAAAAGCGAAAGGTGATCTGCAGATCGATGAGCACCACACAATAGAAGATGTTGGAATTGCATTGGGAGAATCTTTTGCAAAAGCGCTCGGAAACAAAAAAGGAATTGAAAGGTATGCATTCACCCTGCCGATGGATGATTGTCTGGCGCAGGTAGCATTAGATCTAGGAGGAAGGAGCTGGATAGTATGGGAAGCGGAATTCAAGCGAGAGAAGATCGGAGAAATGCCAACAGAAATGTTTTTTCATTTTTTTAAATCGTTCAGTGATGCCGCAAAGTGTAATTTGAATATCAAAGCGGAAGGAACAAACGAACACCACAAAATTGAAGCAATCTTCAAAGCTTTTGCAAAATCACTAAAAGCTGCAGTAAAGAGAGATGCGGAGAATATGAATTTGCCGAGCACAAAAGGAATGTTATAATGAAAGTAGCAATCATAAAATACAACGCAGGGAATGTTCGGTCAGTAACATTTGCACTGGAACGACTGGGTGTGTCTGCTATCGTTACGGGAGACGCGGAGGAACTGCGTTCCGCCGATAAAGTCATTTTTCCAGGAGTGGGAGAGGCGGGGAGCGCGATGAACTATTTGCGGGAACGAAAGCTGGATAAAGCAATCATCGATTTGAAGCAGCCAGTGCTTGGAATTTGTCTGGGCATGCAATTGATGTGTGAAAGATCCGAGGAGGGAAATGCTGAAGGTCTTGGAATCTTTAAGCAAAATATAAAGAAATTCTCTGCCGAGAAGAAAGTCCCACAGATCGGATGGAATACCATTTCGGATCTTGCTTCGCCTCTTTTTAAAAATGTGAAAGAGAACGAATACATGTATTTTGTTCACGGCTACTATGCTGAAAAATCAGGAAGCACTATTGCGATTGCAAACTACGGAGGAGTTTATAGTGCCGGTTTACAAACAAACAATTTCTATGGACTGCAATTTCATCCTGAAAAATCAAGCAGTGCGGGGGAAACAATTTTGAAAAACTTTTTAGAGTTATAGAACATGGAAATTATACCGGCAATAGATATCATTGAAGGCAAATGTGTAAGACTTACGCAAGGAGACTATGCTCAAAAGAAAATTTACAATGAATCTCCATTGGACGTTGCCAAACAATTTGAAGACATCGGAATTGTCCGTTTGCATTTGGTCGATTTGGATGGTGCAAAAAAAGGTGAGGTGGTCAATTACAAAGTTCTGGAAAAGATAGCTGCTACGACGAATCTGACAATAGATTTCGGTGGCGGGATCAAAACAAACGAAGCCTTGAAAATTGTTTTTGAATCGGGTGCCGCACTCGCCGCAATCGGTAGCATTGCCGTTAAAGAAAAAGAACTGTTCTTTTCCTGGATAAAAAAATATGGAGCTGATAAAATCTTATTGGGAGCGGACGTGAAAGGAGAAAACATTGCAGTAGGAGGTTGGTTGGAAACCACCAAGTTGAATGTCTTCGATTTTATCGGGGAAAACATAGCCAATGGAATTGAAACTGCTTTTTGCACGGATATCTCCAAGGATGGTTTGCTGCAGGGTTCGAGTGTTGAATTGTATGAGAAGATCATTAAACAATTTCCGGTCCTTAAGTTGATCGCAAGTGGTGGTGTTTCATCACTTAGTGATCTGGATGAATTAAAAGCAATCGGTTGTTCGGGAGTGATTGTCGGGAAGGCCATCTATGAAGAAAAGATCAGTATGAAAGAATTAAAAAGTTACATCGCATGTTGACCAAGCGAATCATTCCTTGTCTGGACATAAAAGACGGGAGAACCGTAAAAGGAGTAAATTTTGAGAACATCCGCGATGCCGGAGACCCGGTTGAATTGGCCGTTGAATATTGTCTTCAGGGTGCAGATGAATTGGTTTTTCTAGACATTTCGGCGACCGATGAAAAGCGAAAAACATTGCCAGAACTTGTTTCAAGGATCGCGGAGAAGATCAATATTCCCTTTACTGTTGGCGGTGGGATCAGCTCTGTGGAAGATGTTGCACTCCTTTTGGAATCAGGTGCAGACAAGATTTCTGTCAATTCTGCTTCGTTTAAGAATCCCGCTCTCATCAGTGACCTGGCAAAACGATTCGGAAGTCAGTGCATCGTTTTAGCGATCGATACTAAATTCGAAAATGGGGACTGGTATGTTTATCTCAATGGAGGAAAATTGAGGACGGCTAAAAGGGCTATTGAGTGGGCAAAGGAGGGAGCTGCGTTGGGTGCTGGGGAGATCTTGCTGACTTCGATGAACAATGACGGAACAAAAAATGGTTTTGCAAACGACATCACCAAACTGATTTCTGAAAGTGTTAACGTGCCGGTAATCGCCAGCGGAGGAGCAGGGAAATTAGAACATTTTAAGGACACATTTATAAACGGGAAAGCCGACGCGGCTTTGGCGGCAAGTGTATTTCATTTTAAGGAAATTGAGATTCCTTTTTTGAAAGAATATTTGAAAAAGCAAGGACTGCAAATCAGAATTTAATTTTAACTTTTAGAATCATTATCGATGAAACCGGATTTTAGTAAATCAGAAAATGGATTGATTCCAGCGATCGTTCAGGACAGCAAAACAAAAATAGTTCTGATGTTAGGTTACTTGAATGCAGAAGCATTTGAAAAAACAATGTTAGAGAAAAGAGTAACATTTTTTTCCCGTTCGAAAAACCGTCTATGGACGAAGGGTGAAGAAAGTGGAAATTTTCTGGATGTCGAAGAGGTTTCCTTGGATTGTGACAAAGACACGGTTTTAATAAAAGCGAGACCATCGGGTCCGGTTTGCCACACCGGAACGGACACGTGCTTCAATGAAAAAAATGTCGACGGGATTTTGTCGAGACTGGAAGCAACAATAGCGGAGCGGAAGGCAAATCCGGATGAAAAGTCCTATGTTTCTTCGCTTTTTGCCAAAGGGATCAATAAAATAGCTCAAAAAGTTGGAGAAGAGGCGGTGGAATTGGTTATAGAGGCAAAAGATCAGGATGATAATTTGTTCAGGAATGAGGCTGCAGATCTGTTGTTTCACTACTTGATCCTATTGTCAGCCAAGGGGTTGAATTTAGATGCTGTCAAGGAAGTCCTGGAAAAAAGGAGTGTGAAATAGCTGTTTTTCAGGTAAATAATCGATTATCGGGCAATTTATTATTGAAAAAACTGCTTTTTTAGCCCTAATATTTAATTAATTTTCTTATAATTGGTGAAATTTCGCCAGTAATAGGGCAGAATTTACGAAAGCTTAATTATTATATGGATTTAAATAAAAGCGGTTCAGTTGAAGAAGCCATTTTTACTGCTAAAGTAAATGGCATCAAGGCTGCTTTTAATGCTGCGGATCGGAAGATTATTGTTTCGCATATTGGAGAGCTTGACCAGGATAAAGTAAATACCATTTCTACATTGGTGGAGACGCAAATGGAGTACTTAGGTGTAAGCAAAAGTGCCATCAAGAAGATTTTCAACATCGTCATTGAAATGCTCCAGAACATATGCATACACGGGGAAAAAGATAATAATGGTTATCAGATGACCTATTTCATTATAGGCAAACACAACAACGAATTCTCACTTTTTTCGGGCAATATTGTTACTACTACCGGTGCTGAAAAACTCAACAAGCGATTGAATGCTATTAAATCGTTGAGTGATTCTGACCTGAAAAGACAATACATGGACGTTCTTTCAAACGGAGAACTTTCATCAAAAGGAGGTGCGGGTTTGGGATTCTTGACCATCGCTTTAAAATCCAGCAACAACATCGATTTTGATTTCGAAGCACTAAATAAAGAATACTCCCTGTTTTCTCTGCAATCTAAAGTATTAGGATAAAATGAAACGTTTAGAAATACCAGCATCAAACAATACACCACACATCCTTTTGGATGCGGACGCAAATGTACTGCTGATCGAAGGAAAGTCATTTCCCGAAGATAGCAAGGAATTCTACCGCGAAGTGATTGAATGGATGGATGAGCTTAAAACAACTCAGCCCAAAGAGTTAAAGATTTGTTTTAATTTATTTTACCTCAGCTCTTCCTCGATCATTTCCGTTAAACAGTTTCTGATGAAAACCGTTGAGTTGAGCAATGCAGGGACTAAGACAACCATAGTATGGTCTTTTGATGAAGACGATGATGATATAAAGAAAACAGGAGAAGATTATCAGAAACTGACCAAATTGAATTTTGAATATAAAGTGAACGACTAAGTCGAACCGATATAAAAAGAAAGCCCTGCTACGATGATCGTAACAGGGCTTTTTATTTTTTTACTAATAGTACTTTTCTCTTTTCCAACTCCCTCCCGATAGCCATCGGGATCCCAACTCCCAACTCCAACTCCCATCATATTTTGACGCCAATAATACAAATATCATCCACCTGTTCGAAATTGCCTTTCCATTCTGCAAATGCTTCGTTTACCACCTTCTTCTGGTCTTCCATACTCTCGTCCTGTATCTCCAGAAACATTTTTCGCATCTGTGCCGATTTAAATTTCTTATTGCTTGATTCACCAAACTGATCCTGGTAGCCGTCCGTGAAAAGATAAAGTGTATCTCCTTTTAGAAGTTCGATGCTGTGCGTTGTGAACGGATGTGCGTCAATGTAATTCCCTATCGGTTGTTTGTCCGGCCTGTATTCCGTCAGTTCTCCGCCTCTTATCAACCAAAGGGGGGTGTTCGCTCCCGACCATTCTGCTTTTATCTTAGTTCCTTCTTTGTAAATGCGGATCAAGGAAATGTCCATTCCGTCTTTTACTTCTTCATCACTCCTGTTGAACGCCTCCATCACTAGTTCTCTGGTCTTATCAAGAATCTGTCCTGTTTTCCGGAAGCCGAATTCCTTTACCGAACGGTTCAAGGCATTGGAACAAACTACTGAAACCAAAGCTCCGGGAACGCCGTGTCCCGTGCAATCCGCAACGACCAGAAATATTTGCTCATCCATCACTTCCATCCAATAGAAATCTCCCGCTACGATGTCCTTTGGTTTGTAAAACACAAAAGAATCAGGGAGCCATTGTTTCATAAGTCTTTCGGGAGGTAGAATCGCTTCTTGTATTCTCTTCGCATACGAAATGGAATCGATGATCTCTTTTTGTTTTTCTTCCACCATGTCTTTCTGCCATTCTACCAGTTTTTTCTGAGAGGAGATGATCTCATTGTCTTTTTTCTTCCTGCGGTAGCCCCGAAAAGAAACACCTCCCAAAATCAAGGCAAAGGCCAATCCTCCGTATAGGAAGTAGCGTTTGTTCTTTTCCTGATCCAGCTGTACTTCATTCAGTTTTTGTCTCTGAACGTATGACAAACTATCTGCTAACGATTGTTTTTCATATTTGTACTGAATCTCTTTTTTCAAGACGCCTTTCCTGTTCTCTTCACTCAGGATCGTGTCTTTGATGTTGGTAAAGTATTCGTGCATTGTTAGCGCCAACTTGTAATCACCGGTTTTTTTATAAACGGCATACAAAGATTTTGATGCATTCCTTTTCAGGAGAATGAGTTCCGTCCTGCCGGCCATGTCCAGTGCTTTTCTGCAATATTCAATCGCTTTCGGATAATCCCCTTTTTCATAATAGCAATTCCCAATGTGATCGAGATTTTCGACAATGCTGTAGGTGTCGTTCAGCTTTTCAGCAATGACCATGCTTCTCTCAAAGTACTCCTGCGCTTTTTCAAAATCTTTCATCTCGAGGTAGACGTTGCCCAAATAATTCAGACTGTAGGCCTTTCCACTTTCATCCTGCGATTCTTCACTCAGGTTGTAAGCTTTGGTATAGGAGAAGATCGCTTTTTGGAATTCTCCTCTCACTTCGTGTACTTTTCCTATGTTGCGGTACGAGTAACTCATGGAATATTTGTCACCCAACTCCTCCACAATCTTCAGGTTTCTGGAATTGTAGTCCATCGCTTTTTTATAATCGCCCTGACTGAAACAGATGATGCCGATGTTGGCAAGGTTGGCAGCGACAAGCCCTTTGTTTCCTATGCTTTCAGCGATCTTCATGCTTTGTGTGTATTTGTCTACAGCATCGGAATAATTCCCCATCTCCAGAAAAACATTTCCGAGATTACACAAAGTGTTTCCCATTGCTTTTTTATCATCTATCCCCTGACTGATGATCAGGCTTCGTGTCTCGTGGTCTATAGCTTTTAAATTTTCGCCTTTTACATAATATGCTTTCCCTTGATTGAGTAAAGCCCGGGCTTTGAATTTTTTATTTCCCGTTTTGGAGGCCAGGTCATATTGAAGTTGAGAAAGCAAGATGCAGCTGTCGTTATTCCGGTTCAGGTAGTGGTCGAGGATGAGATTGTTTAGCGATGATAGTCTTACAGTATCTGGCAACGAAGTATTCTTCCAGTTTGTCCACAAGCTGTCGAAGGTCTGCGATCTAGCAGAAAATGAAGTAAGGATGAAGAAGAGCAGGAGTAGACGCTTCACAAGTGATCGATTATGCAATCAAACATAGGAAAAATTGAGGAGAAATGGAAAAGCAATGAGTAATACGTGGAAATATCCGACCCCGCTGGGGTCGAGGGTTAAACGTAGGGCTGTTTTTATATAAATTCGACCCCGCCGGGGTCGCATCTCGGTTAACACGCACATGCTAGAAACATCACAAGCCCAGAGGGGTTGTATCTTGGTAAAAAAACATACCTGCCAGAAGCATACGACCCCAGTGGGGTCGAATCTTTCTAGATAATGCCAACCCACGCGAGGTTGTATCTTTTAATGATTTAGGTGTTATCGATAAGCGACCCCGGCTGGGTCGAATCTTTCTAGATAATGCCAACCCACGCGAGGTTGTGTCTTTTAATGATTTAAGTGTTATCGATAAGCGACCCCGGCGGGGTCGAATCTTTCTAGAAGTATTGCGTGTTAAAATGGCGACCCCTGCGGGGTCGAATAATAGCTGAGTCAATTTGAGATCATCGGGTTAGCGCATTATTGCTGATCTCTGTTTTTATGTAGCTAAATGTTTTTCAACAATTTTAACGGATTCCTTCGAAAGGTCATAGAGTTGATAGATTGCGTTGTCTATTTGTTTGTCAAGCGTCTTACATTTATTTTCATAATAGTTTTTGTCTTTTTCTGTTTTGGCTGCCAGAATTTGTTTCCTAGACAATAGCATTTGCTCGACTAGGCTGTCAATTGTATCATGCAATAATTTTTCCGATTTATTTTTGAAATTTATTTTAGGTATTGGAAGCTGATTATAGTGAAAAATTCTCGCTTTTGTGAAAGCTCCGATAGAATTGTCAAAACACAATTTTTGCATGTAATATTGTGATGCATTTGAGTTTAGTGCACCTAATATATACTTTAAACTGTATCCAACTATATGACTTCTTAAAAATGCGCTATATACTGAACTCATTAGATAGTATTTTTCATCGTCGTAAGTGGCGGTAATGCGTTTGCCGGTTTCGCGAATTATTAATTTTTCATTTTTTTCAAAAATTTCAGGATTCCTAGGGCAGGCTAAATGTTTTCCATAATCCACGAATCGGCCTTCCCAATTTAGAATATATCTATTCATTTCGGAGCCACCGATAACTTCTTTATAATTGTTTTTTATTTTGTTTGAAGAGATATATTTTTTATCGTTGCCTGTTTTTATTGCTTGTTTAAGATCACATAATTGATCGAATTGGATGCCTTTCGATTTAATTTCTTGTAAAATGTGAGCATCTTCACCAAACATTCTGATATCAAAAGAATGGTTTTCATTCTTAAGCAAATCACTTTGTTGAATGGTGTAATTCGTAGAGCTATCCTTGCTAATTTCCTTGATGTTAATATGTTCATTTTTAAAATCTTTGTCCAAAAGTAATATCATTGTGTGTACAACTGCTTGGTCAAAAACTTTTATTTTATAATTTATAATTTCATTAATATGAGTTTTTTCTAGAATAAGTTTTCTCAATTTTCTATCTGTAAGATTTGTCATTAACGTATTTGGGATAATGAACCCTAGATGCTTAAATCCAATTTGGCTTATAGCTTTTTCTATAAACAATGTATATATGTCTAATTTGAATTCAGCGGTTGCAAATTTGTCACGGACATACGAAAATTCTGGTCTGTCTTCGTCAATTCTGAAATAAGGCGGATTACCAACAATTGCGTCAAAACCGCCATTCTTCATTATTTCCGGGAAAGCAGATTCAAAATCCATTGAGTTTAACTTTCTTTCTTCATCGCTAGCAAAAAGATTTTGAGATAAAATATCAGTCCCAATTATTGAATTGCCGCAGACAATGTTTTTGGTCATATCCGGCAATATTTTTTCGTGGAAAAGTACTTGCATTTCAT
>JBKJQG010000306.1:0-61654 GCA_046594925.1 Bacteroidia bacterium | reverse complement strand
TTTTTCCTCAGAATTGGGAGGTACCGTCTTATAGATAAAACTTACTTTCTTAATGCTCCGCTCACCGCCTTTTAACTGAACTGTACGCGTTTCGCCTGCAGCTTTGATCTCTTTCCCTACAAGAACACTTTGTTTATCACCCTCTTCAAAATAGATCTCAAACGAGGTCAAATTAATGGGAGCCTCTGTGACTTTGATCTTGAGGAACGCAAATTTATCGGCACCTACAACGGCAATCTCATCTGCATCTAACTCGCGGCTTGCGGTTGCTTCGCCGATCTTGTGCCAGCCGGTTTTATCACTTACAACTACAGCAGGGGCCTGACAGTATGCTTTCGCAACACCGCCGATAATTAACAGAAATAAAAACATTGATTTTTTCATGATTATTGGATTTTAAGTTTTTAGATTTTAAAATTAATAATGCAAAGAAAATTTGAATGGAGGAGTCTCTGCTCCTATTTTCGGTAAGTGCGGGAAAAGAATAGCTGGAAAAGGATCTATTTTTTGCGGAAAGGAATATGTCGGTGAAGTTCAGGAACGATCTTCAGGACATAGCTGCCGACAAAATAAACACTGCAGATGGTAGTCGTTTTGATGAACATGGAAAGTAGTCCGTTCTCCATTTCGGGCAAAAAGTAGGTAGCAAGGAACGACATACAAATCACGAACAAAATTTTGAGGCTCGACAAGTCGTAAGGCTGCATTTTATAAAAAAGCAGGATGATCAGAAATTTTGCAATGTTGTAGAGCACAGCCAATCCTCCCGTAACCATGGCCGCACCTACCATTCCATACATCGGAATGAACCAGATGTTAAAGATCAGGGCAAGTACCATCAGCACCACCAACAATAGTGTTCCGTAATAATACTTCGTGGAATTAAAAATGATGGAGGAATTCACTCCAGTCGAGACGTTAAGAAAAGCCGCAAAACAGGAAATGATCGTCACGTTAGCACCCACGTGGTATTCTTCCGGAAGCAAACCGAGCAACTCGTGCACATTAGAAACAATCCCCACAAGCAAAAGCCCGCCGCCCAGCATCAGGTATTTTACGGACTGATAATAGATCTTTTTGATGCTCTCGTAATCGTTGTCAGAAAAAGCCTGAGCTACTTTTGTATTCGTGATGCGCTCCAAAGAATTCAATGGGATCTCAATGATGAGTGAAATGTAGGCTGCAACGGAAAAAACGGCCACATAAGAAAGATCCCAGTATTTCCCAATAAGAATGGCATCCAGATGTTTGATGCTGAGCGTGGCCACATTCGTCAACGTTAGAAATAACCCGTAGCCGATCATCTTACGTAATCCTACTCCTTTTAGATAATTGCCATCGATCTTAACAGAAGGACGATCCACTACGAACAAATAAATGCACATCCAGATGGTCTGCAGTAAATAGCTGAACACAAAGAGGTGAACGAATTGCGACAAAGTGATCCACTCGTAATAAAACAGAACAATGAGGGCAATGAACACTACGCGCGACAATATTCCTTCGAGGAAGGTGATGATGGTCGTTTTAAAAAGCGAAGCAGAATAAGCATTCAGCGCCATGTTCACGCCCATGATGGTTGCGAAGGGCAGTAAGAGGTCGAAATAATAAGTGAACAACGGAGACTGATCGATGTACTGCTGAACAACAATGTTCTTAAATACATACACCAGAATAGCGCAGATCACCGTCCCAATCAGTGGGAACAAGAGCATGAATCCGAAAAAGCCATGGTGTTTTTTTTCCTGGCTTCTGAAAAAAGGAAAATAACGGATGGTCACGCTGCTCACCCCCAAAGGAAGGATGGTCGACAAAAGACTGGCTGCAGCAATTAGAATACGAGTCAGACCGAGCTCTTCCGGTTTCAACAAATTCGGCTGGATGAACATGAGGCTAACGAACCCAATCACCACACCTGCGTAAGTTATGAGTGCATTCCGGATTCCCTGCTCTTTTATTGTGCTCAATGTGCTGTTTTTAGTGCTGAAACGATAATTAACTTTAAAAATTGTAGTCGCGATAGCAATCGGGATCAGGTCATCGACCTTTTTGAAAATCTATGAAAAGGATATCTGAACAGAATGTAAATGTGATTCAAAAGCGTCTGAAAAAAACCATAATGTTTTGTCATGATACCAAAACGCTCCATCAAGGCCCATATCCTATTTTTATCAGAAGTGCCGCCTTCCAAGAATTTCGAAATGTATGTGCGTATATTCAAAATTTTGTCTGATTTTTTCAGGACACGAATCACCCAATCAATGTCGGAACTGACCTTGTAGTGCAAGTCGTAAGGCTCACAAAGAGCGCGTTTTGCAATGAAAGACTGATGCGATACGCACATTCCGTACTGAAGACTTTTCCAGTTAAGCTGTTCCGGAGGACTCAATCTTCTGTCACCCTGCACCACTCCATTTTCTCCCACCACTGCGGTATTGCCATAATACACATCCGCTTCGCCCATGGCGACAACATTGGCAATTGTTTGCTCTGAGTACAATTCATCTCCTGCATTCAAAAAAAGAATATAATCTCCAGTCGCAATGCCTAAGCCTTTGTTCATGGCATCGTAAATGCCATTATCTTTTCCAGAAAGAATGACCGCGACTTCATGCTGAAACTTTTCAGCCAGCTCCAATGTTCCGTCGGAAGAACCACCATCGATGATGATGTATTCGATATTGACATAGGTTTGTTCCAGCACACTTTTGATCGTACGTTCGATCAGGGAGTGGGCATTATAAACAACCGTTACAATACTTATCTTAGGTTCAAAATGCATTTATTTTCGGCGATAAGGGATCTGACTACAATATTAATGAATTTTGCAAAGGTTTGAGAATTTAAGAGGCCCAATGCACATTATAAAGTTTAAAAACTATGTGCCCAACGTGTTAAAACCTCAAAAGCATAATTTTACTACATTTGCAATGCATGTCGGCCGAAACAACATATAAATACATGGGGGAATTCATTCGTCAATTCACCGGTTCCGGTATTTCGGTGCTGAAGGTATTGGCCAAATCCAACTTTTCGGTAAAGCTGCCCGAAGCAAAAAGCAATACCTGTATTATCTTAGGCAATGGGCCCTCTTTAAAAACATCCATTGAAAAGCATCCAGAATTCATTGCTGCTCATTCGCTTATGTGTGTGAACAATTTTGCTGTTACTGATGAGTACGAAAAATTAAAGCCGGGCTATTATGCAATGCTGGATCCGGTTTATTGGGTTAAAAATCCCAACCAGATGGTTGCAGACTGCCTGGAGAATCTGAGAAAGAAAACAACCTGGAAACTGCAGTTGCTCGTGCCAGTCCACGCAAAAAGATCGAAAGCATTCCGACTGCTTGCTCAGCAGAACGAGCACATCGAAATTACTTATTTCAATTATACGGTCTTCAAAGGTTTTGAAAATGCATCCCATTCTTTTTATAAAAGGAACTTGGCAATGCCTCAGTCACAGAATATTCTTGTCGCTTGTCTATTTTTAGGCATCAACATCGGTTTTAAGGAATTATATCTGCTTGGAGCTGACCATACCTGGCACGAGCAACTGCATGTGAATGAGAAAAATGAAGTTTGCTTGAAAGACTTTCATTTTTATGAGGACGAAAAGCAAACGAATTACCGGATCTTTTACAAGGATCTGACTCAGACCGACAGTTTCAAAATGCATGAATTGTTTCATACATTTGGTAAAATGTTTTACGGTTATCACGTCATTCAGAAATATGCTGAAACCAGGAACTGCAAAATATACAATGCCAGTGAAGTGAGTTTTATTGATGCATTTGAAAGAAAAAAATTATAGTAATGACGGCACTCTTCCTAAATCCATTTACTTACTGGCTTCGCTGGCTCTATAAAAAATGGAGTCTTCAATTAAAATACAGCGGCAAACACCTTCGCGTGGAATACATGGCGGAAGTGAAAGACTGCAAATTCAACACTTACAATACCGTCTACAAATTCGCAAGACTCCGCAATTCTGAATTAGGCGACTACACTTATGTGGCCAGGGAATCACAGATCTTCAACACCAAAGTGGGGAAATTCACCTGCATAGGTCCAAACGTCAGCACGGGGATGGGCGCGCACCCTTCGGCAGAATTCGTCTCCATCCATCCGTTATTCTATTCCACCATCGGACAGTCGTCCGGACTGGTGATCGTTGAAAAGAACCTCTTTGATGAATATCCGCATACAGAAATAGGGAATGACGTGTGGATAGGCAATAACGTAACTGTAAGATCCGGAGTTAAGATCGGTGATGGCGCCATTATCGGCTCCGGTGCCGTGGTTACTAAAGATGTTGAACCCTACAGCATTGTGGGTGGTGTACCTGCAAAGATCATCAAATATCGTTTCAGTCAGGATGAGATCGAATACCAGCTTCAATTCAAATGGTGGGACAAAGACCTGGAATGGCTGAAAAAGAACAAACACAATTTCCAAAATCTAGGCAGTTTTATGGCTCAAAACCCACTAAAATAAGACCCTCTTCGCCTATCTGAGCATTCTTGAAAATCTTTGGTATTTCGCTAAACTCTGCTTAATTTTGGGACTTGTTACAAAAACCCGAACTATGTTAGATTTAAACGGCAAATCAATTTTAATTACCGGCGGTACCGGATCTCTCGGAAAACATTTAACTAAGAACATACTCTCCAAATTTCCAAAAGTAAAACGCTTAGTCATCTTTTCCCGTGACGAGCAAAAGCAGTTTGAAATGGCGCAGGAATACCCGCACGCCAAATACCCTGCAATCAGATATTTCATTGGTGATGTGAGGGATTTCGACCGTTTAAAAAAAGCATTCACTGAAATAGATTATGTGATCCATGCCGCTGCGATGAAACACGTTCCCATTGCCGAGTACAATCCGATGGAATGTGTGAAGACCAACGTGCTTGGTGCAGAGAACGTGATCAATGCCTGCATGGAAATGGGCATTAAGAATGTAGTGGCTCTGTCGACCGACAAAGCGGCGGCTCCGATCAACCTGTATGGGGCTACCAAATTGTGTTCCGACAAATTATTCGTTGCAGCCAATAACATCAAGGGAAAGGCCGACATTAAGTTCTCCGTGGTCCGTTATGGAAATGTCATGGGCTCCAACGGTTCGGTGATTCCATTCTTCATGAAAAAGAAAAAAGAAGGCATTCTGCCCATCACAGATCCAAACATGACCCGTTTTAACATTTCCCTTCAGGATGGGGTGGAAATGGTGTTGCATGCATTGGAAACGGCTTGGGGTGGCGAAATCTTCGTTCCTAAAATTCCTTCTTACAAAATCACGGATGTAGCCACGGCCATTGGCCCTGAGTGCAAGCAGGAAGTGATTGGCATCCGTCCCGGAGAAAAAGTACACGAAGAGATGATTACTTCTTCCGACTCTTTTTCAACTTATGATCTTGGAAAATATTATGCTATTCTTCCTCAGGTTCCAAATTTCAATCTGAACGAATTCATCAAGACCTTTAATGCCAAACCCGTTCCACAAGGCTTCCAGTACAATTCCGGAGAAAACAAGGAATGGCTGACTGTTGAGGACGTCCGAAAATTAATTATTCAACACGTGGATGCTACTTTTACAGCCTAAAACCTGCAAAAATATATAAATCAAAAAGATGGATGTCAATTTAAACATAGACAAAAAAAAATTTGACGATGAAGGATTTCTCCTCATCAAAAATGTTTTCAGCAAAGCCGAAATTGATCAGATCAGAAAAGATGCTTATGCTGCTTTTGAGGAAGACAAAAAAAAGAACCTGACATTCAAGCATCCTTCAAAAATGTCAAATGCAGTCTATGCAAAAGGCGATATCCTGAGCAAAGACCTGCTGCGTAAATACCTGCTGGATGATAGGATCTTATTTCTGGTGAAAAAAGTATTGGGCGGAGACCCCGTGTATTTCGGAGACAGCAATTATCATTTCGGAACAGGATTCAGAGGATTCCACAGAGACAATGTCGACCGCACCGACCTCAACGCGCCTGATTGGCAGGGAGAATACACGATAGTTCGTCTCGCCATCTATCTGCAGGATCACAAGAATTACAGCGGAGGATTGAAGATCCAGGTCGGTTCCCATAAAAAGGCGAATGGAAAACCGGTATTCGTCGACAGTGAAGAAGGAGATGTGGTAATATGGAGCCTGCGGACCATGCACAGCGGAAATGCCGTACGATTCAAGTTTTTCAAGAACCTGATGATCAACAAAGCGGGACGAGAAGGAATGGTTCCTGCATTTATGAAGAAAGATCAGCAAAAAGAAAGAGCAACACTTTTTATGACCTTCGCCGTAAAATCAAAACATCTCGACAGATACATTGAAAAACACGTGCTGGGCCGCGACGACATTAAAGGCTACTTACAAGTATCCCGGTTTGACCCGAAAGTATTCGAATTGGCAAAACAAAAAAACTTAGAAGTATTGAAATTGGTTCCTGAATACGGTTCCTTAGATTGATTCAAATGAATTTAATCATCAATGACATGCTCATTTTCAAAGATTTTGACTCCGAAAGAGCTGAGAAAATGACCAGCCTGTGTTCCGATTCATCTCTTACCGAAAAACAGTTTCTTGACCTTCTAAGTCAATACAACAGGGAAGAACAGAACATCCTCGACGCATTGCAGTACGCAAAAAATCTTGACTTTTCAAAGAACCATTTGAAATCCAGTTATCTGAGTCATCCTTTGCGCCTTGCCTCCTACTTGTTGAAAGTGAAGCCCGACATCCATTCTGATTACATCGTCATCGCACTGCTTCACAACGTTCCTGAAACGACAGAAATAACGATCGAAGAGTTGAAGAACAGTTTTAATGAACTCATCTCTTCGGGCATTGACACACTCGTAATCGACAGAAAAGCACATTTTCCGAGCATCCAGAAATCTTATTACAAAGCTATCTTCAACAAAGGAACATCTTTGGTCCTTGTGAAACTGCTCGACAAAATTGACAATCTTTTTGTGCTTGGTCTGAATCCGGATGATCAGGTCAGAACAAATTACATTGAAGAAATCAGAGAGGAATTACTTCCTTTTCCATCGGACTACAATCTATCCTTAGGCAAGTACCTGGATGCATTGCTTATTGAAACCACAAAACTGGGCTATTCTGAGAAGCTGAGAGAAAGACTGACTACTTATCAAAAATCATTGTAAAAAAATGGCTAAAAAAATTGCACTTGTAGGGGGCTCTACAGCAGGAATCGGAAAAGCGATCGCCCAAGGGCTTTTGGAAAAAGGATTTGATGTCATCATCACAGGACGTAGTGGTCGATTGCAGGAAACCGAATCTGAACTAAAGAAACAATTTCCCTCTGCCGGAATCCATGCCATTCCATCTGATTATTCCCTTGCAGATTCTGTCAGCAATTTAATTTCCGACATCCGAAAACTGTCCCTTGCTCCTTCTATCCTGGTTCTGAATTCGGGAGGGCCAACGCCGGGAACATTCGAGGACGTATCACTCGAAGACTGGGACACTCACTATCAGCAACAATTCAAAAGCTCCATCATGCTTTTAAAAGCATTCGTGCCAGACATGCAAAAAAATAAATTCGGAAGAATCATAAACATCAGTTCTTCCATTGCAATCGAACCCACAGCCGGAATGATCCTATCGGCAAGCTTCCGAGCAATGCTCATCAATGCATTGAAATCAACCTCACTGTTGGTTGCGAAAGACGGAGTAACCATCAATACTTTATGCCCGGGTGCTGTGATGACGGACCGACTGATCAGTCTTTTCCAAAAACAAGCAGACACATCCGGAAAAACATTGGATGAAGTGATCATCAATGTTGGAGCAAGCATTCCAATACAAAGGATCGCATCCCCGAAAGATTTTTCACACATGGCCGTCTTTCTCGCCGGCGAAGAATCCAATTACATCACAGGAACAGTCATACCGATCGACGGAGGACTGGTTAAGAAAAGTTTTTAGATCCTGCTGAATGTACCTGTTCAAGAAAAATATTTTTTCCGCTCCGTCACCCGTCTTTTCCATCCTATCAGTTCCGGAAACCGAAAAACTGACCGCGGTCATTAAAAGACATTACGAAAATATTGTAGTAAAAGAAATCTATGGGATTGGGGCCTTTGAGCTGAACAGTAGCAACTGGAAGGTTGTGACTGCGAATAGCATCTACATCCTGAAACGCGCGGATCTGTCAAAACACAAAACTTTATCCGCGCAGGCTGAATGGACTGTCCGCATTTCAGACAGTAGCTTCCCTTCCATTCAATTCGTTCCGGACAAACAAGGCAAACTTATCAGTTCTGACGCAGACCATTGCTATTGTCTTACTTTTTTTGAGAACGGAAATTATTTCGGTTCCTCCCTTGAGCAATGGCCAACCCTTGTTGCAGCAATGAAAACGCTTTACGATGCTTCATTCAACAACCCCCGCAAGTTGCAAGACCTCCCGGAACGGAGCTTCTTTACAAATGAAGAAGACCTCCTGGTGGGTAAATTAAAGAACACAGGAAAAGTCGAAGGCATTGAAAACGGACACCTCGAGCGCATACTTTCCGAATACGAAAAATCGAGAGCGCTTTTCGAAAACAATAAACACAATTATCATAATTCGATTTTTCATGTCGACATCCACCCGCACAATCTGATCTTTGAGAACAAGAAACTTAAATTACTGACCGACTTCGAGAGTTTCCAAAACACGACGATTGAAATTTCGCTAGGCTTTGGTCTCTATAAATGCATGCGCCAGCTGATGACACTGAATGAGGCGGCCACAGCGTCTGATCATAAAAAGATTGCTCTTCAATTAAAGGCCGAATTTCAACTTTCCTTTCCCGAAAAAAGTTTGGCAGCATTAATTGTCCTGGGAAAGACGGATGTTTTAAAACGTTTACTTTACATAATGAAGGAGTTGACTGAAAAAGGAAGTTCAAAGTGGTCCTTCATCTTTCAAACTCAATTTGAAGCACTCGAAGAAATCGATGAACTGGAAAAATTAGTTTCATAAACAATGGACAAGAAAAATTTAAACATCGGAACCATCATAGCCTGCCGGTTAAAGTCGACCAGGCTGACAAGGAAGGCATTGCTGAAGATCGGCAACCTGAGTTCAGTAGAATATTGCATTAAAAACACACTGCGCTTCAAAGGTGTCAACACTACCGTTCTCGCCACATCAACACTGCCTGAAGATGGAGAACTTGCAAAACACACCTACAGTCCGGAAGTAAAATTCTTTCAGGGGGAACCCGATGATGTGATGCAACGCTACGTGGATGTTGTGAATAAATACCACATTGATGTATTTGCAAGAGTCACCGCCGACATGCCTTTTGTTACGAATGAGATCTTTCAAGTTGTATTAAAATCTCACCTCGAAAACAATGCAGACTATACGATAGGCACGACTGCGGCGATCGGAACCAATCTAGAGATCATCAATTCAGATGCACTGAGAAAAGCAAAAAGCTTTTTTCCGAATGCCGACTATTCGGAGTATATGTCGTTTTATTTCACCAACAATCCGGATTACTTCAAATTGAACAAAGTAGATCTGCCAGCCGATCTGATTCGTGACTACAGGCTTACACTTGATTACGAAGAAGATTTGACCTTATTCAACGTTATTGAAGACCATTTTTCAAAAATCGGCGTTGACCCCGATCTCAGAGATGTCATCCAATTCCTGGATGCGAATCCGGAGATAGCGAAGATCAATGACTCGCTTGTTGTCAAATATAAAGACAACAAGGAATTAATCGAAACTTTGAACAGGGTTACCAAAATATCTTCTAAATAAACGAACGTGGACAAAAACAGGATCATATTCAGAGCTGATGGCAACGTTGTAGCCGGATATGGACATGTCATCCGCGCATTGAGCCTGGCTTCCATCCTAAAAGCTAAATACCGCATTGTCTTCATCATTCAGAAAACAGACGCATTTCTAAAAGAGCAGATCAAAAATACTTGTGATGAACTGATAGAAATTCCTGTATCAAAGAACAGCGATGCAGAAGCAAAAAAAATAGCGACTGAATTCATTCGCAGTAATGACATTGTTATCCTCGACGGATATGGATTCGACCTCAACTATCAGCTGGAAGTAAAGGAAAAGTGTTTTAAGTTAGTCTGCATCGACGACATCTATGATCGTTCTTTTGCAGCAGATGTGGTCATTAATCACAGTGAAGGAATAAAGCCCATGGACTATTCCATCGAACAGTTTTCAAAACTCTATCTGGGTACACAGTATGCGATCCTAAGAAGTTCTTTCTTAAAAAAACAGAAGCTCCCGTCTTTAAAAAAGACACATAAGGCTTTTATAAATATGGGGGGGACAGATCAGCAGAACTTCAGCAAGAAAGCTTTGTCCGTTTGCCTAAAAAACAAAACGATTCAGTCGATCGACATCGTCATAGGAAGTTTCTATCCACACAAGAATGAGCTGAATGAAATCATCAAGAAGAACAAACACACTTCGATTGCCATTCATCATAACCTTTCCGAAGAAAAGATTCATTCATTGATGAAAAAATCTTCTGTCGCCATTTGTTCTGCCAGCACCATCTCCTACGAATATGCTTCCGTTGGCGGCTTTCTGTTTGTCTACCAAACGGTACTGAATCAAAAGAACATCTACAAATTTTTGATCCGTTCAAAAATTGCTTACCCGCTCGCGTCCTTCAACACACAACTTTCTAAATTGCAGAACAGTTCCACCGCACCAGCATACTTCAAAAACAGGAACACCTATTTTTCCGGAAATTCAAAAAAGAACCTGTCGGGCATCTTCGACAATTTAGAAAAAGAAAGAGGATTGACACTTCGTCGGGCAAACTCCAAAGATGTCCTCACTTATTTTAAATGGGCGAATGACACAGACGTCCGCAAGAATTCAGTCAGCACCGAACCCATTTTGTTTGCTGATCATAAAAGTTGGTTTGATAGAAAATTGAAAAATGAAAACGCTGTACTTTACATCCTCGAGAAAAATGGAATTCCTTTGGGACAGGTGCGCCTCGACAGAACAAACACCACCGCGGAAATAGATTATTCCATCGCAAAAAAATACCGTGGCAAAGGATATGGAGAAATCATTTTAAAGAAATCCATCCAAGACTATTACCTCAACTATCCAAATGACCTGATCACTGCAAAAGCAAAAGTGTCCAACATGGCGTCTAACCGTGTTTTCGAAAAGCTTGGGTTCAAACGAAGAGGATCATCAGTCGCAAAGGGTATTCGCTATTCTTCCTACAGTGTTCTTCGATACAAATAATTGACAGCTAAGCATATAGCTATCTTACAAACCACCCTCATCTGAGTAAATTTCTTATATTTGCATTGATTCTGTTGCTTCATACCAGATAAGCAGACGATTAAATGAAAAAAACGATCAAAACAAAATTTTCCGAAATCGGTTCCGGCCAGCCTTGCTATGTAATTGCTGAAATTGGCAGCAATCACAATGGAAATTTCGACATGGCCTGTGAGTTAATTGAAAAAGCAAAAAATGCAGGTGCCAATGCCGTAAAATTTCAAACGTTCAAAGCAAAAGATCACTATTCCAAAAGGACACCCAAGATCGATCTCTATAAAGAAGGCATTTATGAATTGATAGAGAAACTGGAGATCGACCGCAGCTGGCATTCAAAGTTAGCTCCCCTCTGTGATAAACTAAACATTGATTTTTTAGATTCACCCTGCGATAAAGAAGCGATAGAAATAGCTGTCTCCGTAGGAATGCCGGTCATCAAGATCGCGTCCTACGACATGGTGGACATTCGCCTGGTGGAAACAATCGCCAAGACCGGCAAAGCAGTGATGTTCTCAACGGGTATGTCGACGACGGCAGAAATTGAAACCGCGATAAATATCTGCAGACAAAACAACAATGACCAGATCATAGTTCTTCAATGTACTTCGCTTTACCCGGCACCCGCACATTTGTCAAACCTGAATTCCATGAGCACGATGGCCAACATGTTTGGAGTGATCACCGGATATTCAGATCATACTTTAGGAGATCACATTCCTTGTGCAGCTGTCGCAATGGGAGCAAAAGTGATCGAAAAACATTATACACTCGGACGTCAGCTTCCAGGTCCTGATCATAATTTTGCGATCGAACCGGAAGAACTGAAAGCGATGATCGGTAAGATCAGGGATATTGAAAGTGCTTTCGGAGATGGTTTGAAGAACGGTCCACGCGCTGAAGAACAAGAATTGTTCACGAAAGCCAGAAGAAGCATCATTGCGAGGAATAAAATAAGTAAGGGCCAGGTAATCACTAATGATGACATCATCATCAAGCGTCCGGGGCTTGGAATACATCCTTCACAGATCCATTTAGTTGTCGGAAAAACCGCCCAGAAGAACATTGAAGATGATGAACCAATAACCTGGGAAATGTTATGATTAAAACAAAGTTGCTGTTGTCGGGCCTGGGCGGATCATTGTTCCCCTACCTTCATGAAAAGCTAAAAGACTCCTATGAATTGTTCTATGTCGATGCCGACAGCTCATTAACAAAACTTTATCCATCTTATAATTTTTTTCCTGCTCCTCTTGTCCGTGACCCGGCCTACATTCCCTTCATCAAGAACATCATTGAGAAAAACGCGATTGATGTTTACATTCCTTTGATAGATGAAGAAATAGAAGTCGCCCACGAAATAAAAAAACAAGTCCCATCCTTAAGACTCCTTTCTCCAGATCTGGCCTTTTGTCTGCTTGCCATGAGAAAAGACCTGCTGATGAAAGAATTGGACGCCAAAAAGATTTCTTCCATCGCAACCTGGACCGGTGATGAGTTCAAGTGGGAAGGCGGCAAAGAATATTTTGTAAAACCCATTTCGGGAAGAGGAAGCAGAGGCATCCGCAAGATCAGTTCCAAACAAGAACTGGAAGCTTACTACGTGTTGGAAAAATATCAACCAAAAGAACTACTCGTTCAGGAATGCATCCAGGGACAGGAATACACCGTAGGAGTGCTGATCAATAATCTGGACGATGTCATTTACATCAGTTGCCGGAAAATACTGAGTAAAAAAGGAATCACCATCAAGGCAATCACTGAAACAAATGCTGAAATCGAAAAGATCGCATTGGAAATAAACAAGACTTTGAAACCCAAAGGCCCCATTAATATTCAATTATACATCACTCCAGAAGGAGCAATAAAAATATTTGAAATAAATCCTCGTTTCTCTACCACTTCCATCATGAGTTATGAAGATGGCATTGATGAAGTCGGATTATGGCTGACCTACTCCGATAAAAAGTACGACGGCCCCTTGATCAGGCCCAAAGAAAATTTGATCCTTCACAGAAGATGGGAAAATGTTTTCTATGAATAAGAGCAAAAACATATTGCTTGTAGGTGGATCCGGGTATCTGGGTTCCCATCTCCGAAATTCAATTTCCAGTCGTTCCATTTTTTTTACTTCCACTACAGGCAAAGACGAATCGATTAAGTTGGACTTGCTCGACAAAAAAACATTTGAAAATATCCGTTCGCGACACTACGAAGAAATCATCATCCTGGCCTCTACCTTAAAAGGATTGGGAACGACCGAACTAAAAGAAGAATACATTCAGCTGGACACGCTGGGATTGGGCTCTTTTCTGGCTTTCGTAAAAGAGCACCATCTGACCGAAAAAATAATTTATGTCTCTTCAATGACTGTTTACGGAAAGAACAACAGTTTACCGGTAAAGGAAGACGGAGAACTGGATCCATTGAGTACATACGGCTTAAGCAAATTGCTTGGAGAGAACATTTTTAGCTTTCACTGCAAATCCAGCGGCCCAAAAGGAGTGATCCTTCGGCCCCCGGGAATATACGGAGGGGACAGAACTTCGGGGTATATTTACAACACAGCCCTAAAATGTTTAAAAAATGAAGCAGTAGTTCTCAACTCAGAATCTTTGGGATATTGGGAGACGATCCATGTAAATGACCTTTCCGACTACCTTAACAGCTTCATTGAGAAATACGACTGGAAGCATTCTATAGAAGTTTTCAATCTAAGTTACGGAAGGCAAACAGACTTCATTGAGTGCGCCTCCCTGATAAAAAAAGCATTGGATTCGGCATCCGAAATACGTGTAGAAGGCAACAAAGGATATGTAGACTTTTATCTGGACAACAGTAAGATCAGGAAATACGTCACTATCAACGACAATTATGAGCATTCCCTTAAAGGATATTTAAATAGCATCTCCGCATGAACTATGTAATCGGCGACATACACGGAGAGATTAGCAAATTGAAATTGCTTCTCAAAAACATCATCGCGCAGGATAAGGCTCCCTCCTTCGTATTCATTGGCGATTATGTCGACAAAGGAGAAGACGCTTATGCGGTTCTCGAGCATCTGGTTCAATTGTCCAAAGAATATTCCTGCGTCTTTTTACGCGGAAACCATGAATACTATTGGGAACAACTGAACAGTGAGAACGATGAACATGCAGCTCACTTGATCCGATACGGCGGAAAAAACACGGTGCTGTCGGTCGGCAAGAACGCAACCCTTTCAGAAACGAAGAAAAAACTATTTTCTGAGTTCGGATCATTCTTTGCCTCACTGAAAAATTATCATCAGACGGATAAATACGTGATGACACATAGCGGAATTCCTCCTGAACTCTATGATACAAGCATTGAGAAGATCCCGGCAGAAAAATTAATGCTGAACCGTTACGATTTCATAAAACAGAAAACAAAGTATTTTGATAAGATCGTAATTTTTGGGCACACAGGCTTTTATTCTGTGTATTACGACGGCTATAAGATCGGAATAGATACAGCAGCTTGCTACCTGAAAGAACAGCCACTGACAGCATTTTGCACAGACGAAGATTTTTTCATAAATTCAGACAATCAAACCGTTCAATTATCCAGTATAAACCAAGATGTATGCCCGGCGATCCCGAGAGTGAGAGCCTGGCAGCAACTATAATTAACAGAAAATGTTACAATCATTAAAAGACAAACGGATCATGATCGTAGTGGCTCATCCTGATGATGAACTTTTAGGACTGGGTGCAACCATGCACAAACTGATAACGGAATACAACGTGATTACCCACGTAGTCATCCTCGGAGAAGGCATTACTTCCCGCTCCGATCAGCGCGATTCTGAAGCCTGGAAAAAAGAACTGGAAACACATAAAAAGAACATTCACTCAGCGAAAGACGCCATAGGATATAAAACCGTGAGCATTTACGAATTTCCGGACAACCGTTTCGACGACGTGAATCTTCTTGACATTGTGAAAGTCGTTGAAAAAGAAAAAAATGAATTCAAGCCCGATGTGATCTTCACACACCATGGCGGCGACCTGAACATCGACCATCAGAAAACATTTGATGCGGTTATTACCGCGACTCGCCCGATGGAAAACGAAAAAGTTTCAACGATCATCGCTTTTGAAACACCTTCCGGAACAGAATGGAGAGCATCTACAGATCCAAGACATTTTATTCCGAATTTATTTTTTGAAGTCTCAGAAAAAAACATCCAGGCAAAAATCAAAGGAATGGAATCCTATGAATTTGAAAAGAGAAAATATCCGCATCCAAGATCACCAGAAGCATTGAAGATCCAAGCACAGCGATGGGGTGTTGCCGTTGGAAAATCGTATGCAGAAGCTTTTGTTATAGTTAGAAGCATAAACTAGGTACACATTGGGCATCATAGAAAAACAAGCTACCAAGAATGCCATCTACTCCTATCTAGGGGCTGGGCTGGGCTTTCTGACGGTAATGTGGATCGCACATTTACTAAGTCCCGCAGAAAATGGTGCACGGGGATTATTAATCTCCTATGCTGCTTTATTCGCTCAATTCTCCAATTTGGGATTCGTTTCTGTCACCAACCGATTTTTTCCTTATTTCAGGGACAAAGAGAAAGGGCACAACGGATTTCTATTCTACGCTATGCTTGTTTCTGCTATAGGGTTTCTCTTATGCTGCATTGTTTTCATTTTCATACAGCCAAAACTGATAGAAGATAGCGCCGCCAAATCACCTCTTTTTGTCACCTACTTGTTCTATTTGCTCCCCTTAACTTTCTTCACGATTTTTTTTAACATCTTCGACAGTTACTTAAGAGCAGGATTTAGTTCCGTCATTGGATCGTTCAGTAAAGACTTCCTTCAGCGTATTCTTATTCTGATCTTATTGGGTGTCTACTTTTTAAAACTCATCGATTTCAGCATCTTTATCTTCCTCTACATATTGATCATTTGCATTCCCACTTTCATTTTACTGTTCTTCATTATCCGGCAGGGCGAATGGCACATCAGGCCAGTGAAGGGGTTCATGACCAAGGAACTAAAGACGGACATGCTCAAATTAGGATCGTACGCCATCATAACGGGTGGAGCCGGAGCCATCATCCTGAACATTGATACGATCATGGTCAACTCTATGCTCGGGGAAGAAAAAACCGGGATCTATGGAATAGCGATTCAGATCGGCGCAATTATGCTAATTCCTGCCCGCTCACTCTACCGCATCATGACCAGCGTTGTATCCGAAGCATTTAAAAAAGAAGATTTCATCGAAGTGGCCTCTTTGTATAAAAAATCCTGCAACAACCAAATGGCAATCGGAATTCTTTTATTCATTGGTGTAGTCGCCAACATCAACAACATCATGCACCTTATCCCTGAAGCTTATGCATCCGGAAAAAATGTGATCATCATTTTGAGTGTGGGTTATCTGGTAGAAATGTCGACAGGAATCAACCAGGTGATCATCGCGAATTCAAAATATTATCGTTACGACACTTTCTTTACGCTTTTAATGGTGGGAGTAATCATTCTTGCCAACCTCATCTTTATTCCGATTTATGGTATTATCGGGTCGGCTTTGGCCACGGCCATTACGCTTTCGGCCAATAACATCATCCGTTTTCTGTTCCTGAAAGTAAAATTCGGAATGCAGCCTTACGATTTGAATTCAATCAAAATCATCTTGATAGCCGGGATAGCGATCCTTCCGAGCTTTTTCATTCCGGCGTTTTCGGATAAATACATTGACATTGCCATCAGAAGCAGTCTGGTAGGAGGTTTGTTCCTGATCCTGCTGTTTAAAATGAATGCAGCTCCGGAACTTAACAACAAGATCCGAAAGAACCTGAAACGGTTTTCGATCAACATCTAAAAAAAAATCCGCCACGATTTCCCGGGCGGAATTTTTTATAACATTTTTTTTCTTTACAACTCTTTCTTTTTCCAAGCCATGAATAAGGAAGCTCCGGCGAATCCGAATAAAAGCAGACAGCAGGCAAGTGCGATCTTTTCTCCGGTATAATATTTTTCAGGCTCAAATTTGAATTCGATCGTATGTTTCCCAGCCGGAACGCGCATTGCACGCAACACCCAATCTCCGCCGAAATAAGTGCTCTTCTGTCCGTCTACATAAACTACCCAGTCCTTATAATAAATTTCAGAGAATACGGCCAGTTGTTCGGAAGCTGCATTGGATTGATAAGTCAAATGATTGGGTCTGTATTCCGACAATTGAATAGTTGCTGAAGGATCTGCTTTAGGAGTAAAACCATCCAACTGCCCTTTATAACGTTCATCCACGACAATCGTTTTTGCAGGATTAATCTCTCCGACAGCTTTCAATTCTTCGTTCGCGTCTTTAACCATTTTCACCTCATTAACAAACCAGGCATTACCCAAAGCGTATCTGTTTTGGATCGGTTGAGCTTGTGCGTTGTAGATGATGTAACGCATGTTCAGCATGTTAAGAACACCTTGTTGAGCAAAAGTTGCACGCAGAGCCGAATCGGTTGGACTGGAGTTCA
This sequence comes from Bacteroidia bacterium, assembly GCA_046594925.1. Classification (GTDB taxonomy): domain Bacteria; phylum Bacteroidota; class Bacteroidia; order 2-12-FULL-35-15; family 2-12-FULL-35-15; genus 2-12-FULL-35-15. The sequence continues at coordinate 43,834 of JBKJQG010000306.1, read as the reverse complement.
TTGTTGTTACAATGTTCTGAATGCTATTTCCGATGTGTGCCTCAATCAGCTCCTGATAACGTCTTAGTTTCGCAGCGTGATAACCGCCAATGGACTTGTGATAGAAAGAAGCACGAGCCGAATTGAACGGTCCGTTCTGCATGTCCATCATGTCCAGCACCCTGTAATTCGGATCTTTATCTTCCAGCACCATTCTGTCGGCCTCCGTCATTGGAAACGGGTTAGCCGCTTCTTTTTTTCCTGTGAAATTTTTATCGTTCAGATAAGTTTTGTCAACTAAAGCAAGATCAAAAAGAATCAAAACAGCAAGCACAGGAATCAACACGCCTTTTCCGATGATTCTTTTTGCAAACAGCCAGACAAGGATCGCAGCCACTGCAATGAAAAAGAAACTGCGTATGGCTTCCGATTTAAAGATCGCAATGCGGACATTCTCCAGACTATCAATTAATCTCTGGGCTATGTCGGCACCATTGCTTTTCGAGAAAGAGTCATAATACTTAGCATCCTGCACCCAGGTGAAATCAACAAATGCAGTCGGCATGACATAAAGCAGCAAACACAATCCGCCAGTCAATCCAAAAGAAAGCATGAAAATATTCTGAAACGATACTTCTTTTTCAAACAGTTTCACACTTTTCCATTTCAGGCCCAACTGAATGTTATTTTTAAAAATATCAGGCGTCTTAAGAATCTTATCCAAAGCTAGGATGGCCAGCAAAGGAATGGCGAACTCGGCTAAAACGAGGATCATCGTCACTGCCCGGAATTTGTTGTAGCCAGGAAAATAATCCAGGAATAAACTCGTGAGCCACATGAAATTATGTCCCCAAGCCAGCATGATCGAAAAAATTGTAATAGTCAAAAGCGCCCATTTCATCCGTCCTTCAACGATAAATAAACCCAATACAAACAGGAAGATGACGATGGCTCCTGAATAAGGAGAATCCGTAAAAGGCTGTTCACCCCAATACTGAGGAAAGTTAGCTACTGTATCGCGCATCTGAGGATCCGCTTCTTTCAAAGCACTTTTATTTTCTTTGAATAAGACACTGGAGGAACGGCCTTTGAATCCGGGAATCATCAGCGTGAATGTCTCTCCTTTACCCAAGCTCCATTGCGTCACATAATCCTTATCCAATCCGGATGTTCCGTTTTCGGTTACATTGGCTGATTTTAATTCCGAGGGCCCACGTATGGTTGACTTTGCATAATCGTAAGTATTCCAAAGATTTGTAATGTTACACCCGATGGCCAATATTCCGGCAATAGCAAATACCGTGAACCCTTTTACAATGTCCATGTATTGTTTTTGTCTTACTCTAGCGACCCACTCAAATAAAACGTAGATCATACAACCCAAAGTCAGGTAATAAGCAATCTGCGGGTGATTACAAACCAATTCCAGCGCGAAGAAAATTCCGGTCAACGCACCTCCCAATAAATATCGTCCTCTGCAAACCAATACCACTCCTGCAAACACAGGAGCCATGTACGCAATGGCCAGCGCCTGTGTATTGTGCCCCGCATCGATGATGAGAAAGAAGAAGGCCGAGAACCCAAAGGCTATAGCCCCGACTATGCTCAGCCATTTATCCACCTTCAGCACCAGCAGTAGAATGAAAAAACCTAGCATGTATGAGAATACCATGTTTGCTGGCGTAGGGAAACCAAGCATGAAGAAATTCCTTAAGGGAGTGATCAAGTTCGACGGATAAGTCACTGAGATCTGAAAGGTGGGCATCCCGCCGAACATGGAGTTGGTCCACAATGCTTCTTCCTGGTACTTTTCCCGGTGATCCACCACTTCTTTCGACATACCACGGTTCTGAACCATGTCGCTCTGAACGATCGCTTTCCCTTTTGTCAAAGGCGTGAAATAACCGAAGGTGAGAACGATAAAAATTACGATTCCCGTAACAATGGGCAAAAGTGACTTGAAATTGATGTTGTTCATAGGTATGGCGGCTTTTTGTCTTACCCACAAATATAGGGAAAAACGGTTCTCTCAAACCGATTCCTTTTTCGTAAAAACTGTTAAAAACCGCAGATTTTACCCGATAATAGGGAGTCATCATCTCCAATAAATACGTATTTTTGTGTTTGAAATCCCTTATTACCTATGAAAAATCTGATCAATCCGGTTTATTTGACCGACGAGAAAATAAAAGAGATCCGCGCTCAGTTCGAGTCCGCAATCCCCTGCAAACATGTTGCCTTGCCGAATTTCCTTCTGGACGATGCTGCCAATACGCTATATTCTAATTTTCCGAAGCTGGATGCCTTGAAAGTAAAACGCAAAAGCATCAACGAAAATAAATCCGAAGAATACCATCTCGACCGCTACCATCCTCAGTTCAATGAACTGCGCGACTTCATCAATACTCCTGAAATGTACGAGTGGATGAGCAAAGTGACCGGCATCGAAGGTTTGAGTTCAACATACGATGCGTTGGGTTCGGGAGTTCATCAAGGCGGACCTGGAAGTTTTGTCGACATCCACGTGGATGTGAATATGAATCCCGCTGCAAAATTGCACCGCAGGCTAAATCTTCTGATCTATCTGAACAAGAACTGGAAAGATGAATATGGCGGAGCACTGGAGTTTTGGGACAAAGATGTAAAGAATTGCATGTCGAAAGTAATGCCTTATTTCAACCAGGCAGCTATTATGATAACGGATGAGACTTCTTACCACGGTTATGCCAAGATCAACATTCCGGAAGATGAAAGTCGTAAATCCTTTTACGCCTATTACTACACACCGGCAGGAAAGGATTTCGTTTACCGCGATTCACGCTTTAAGACCCGTCCGGATGAAAGCATGACCAAAACAGCCATCACCGAGATCAAGGAAACCTTAAAGATCAATGCGAAAAAATTTCTGAAATTCTTAGGTGTTAAATCTTTGGATTTTCAGGATAAGAATAAGAAAGACTAAATAGTGATGGGGTGATTAGGTGATGGGGTGATTAGGTGATGGGGTGATGAAGTGATTAGGTGATGAGGTGACTAGGTAAAAAAGAAAAAGGAAAAATTGAATCTACAGAAGAAAATTGTTTGGATTACGGGAGCTTCATCAGGAATTGGTGAAGCTCTTGCATATACTGCTGCTAAGGAAGGGGCTATCCTTGTCCTTTCCGCGCGCCGGGAAGAAGAACTGAAACGTGTTGCTACTGCTTGCAACATCGACCCTGAAAATTATTTTGTTCTTCCACTCGACTTAGAACACACGGAGAACATCGAAGAAAAAGTAGAACAAGTCATCCAAAGATTCGGGCGAATCGATGTGCTTATCAACAACAGCGGAATGGGTCACCGCACTAAGGTAGTGAACACTCCTACTGCCATCGACCGCAGAGTGATGGAAGTGAATTTCTTCGGGACCATCAACCTCACAAAAGCGGTTGCGAGGAGAATGCAGAAAGCAAAAAGTGGAAAACTGGTCGTGATCACTAGCATCATGGGCAAATACGGACTTCCACTCTACTCTACCTATTCAGCATCCAAACACGCCTTGTTCGGTTTTTTCGAATCTCTGCGCCAGGAGTTGTATGCGGATCATGTGAGCGTACTGATTGCGACTCCGGGTTTCATCAATACCGATGTGAGCACCAAACTTTTAAAAGAAGACGGAACACCCTACGGAATCAAAAGCGATGCTCAGGAAAAAGGGATGTCAGCAATGGACTGCGCAAAAGGCGTGATCAAAGCTGTCAAAGGCGATCGCGACCATAAATACATTGGCAACTATGAGATCTTTTCGGTTTATGTGAAACAGTATTTTCCAAAGATCTTTTATACGCTGATGCGGAAGATGACTAAAGAGTGATGGGTGATGAAGTGATGGGGTAAGAAGTGATGAAAACAAAAGTTTAATCGACCTCTTCAAAATCTACGTATTCTCCGTCTTCTACGTCTCCTACATTTTTCTTTTTGTGAGTTGTAGGCGGGACATAATTCACGGTCGTTTTTCCTTCTTTTTTGGGTGAAGCTTGCTGAGCAGAAGTTTTCTTTGCACGATGTGCACTCAAACTAGTCAGAATGCGCCAAACCAGCCACACTACTACTAAGGTATAAAAAACGTCTTTCATTTTGGATTACAAATTTACGTTTTTATCAAATATGAATACCTTTACTGAACTATTATAAAACCCATGCGTTCAAGGATTCCGTTTTACCTTTTTATTTCATTCCTTTTTTCCTGTGCGCCTGCCCGCTTTGTAAAACCTTTGGCTAAAAATCAACATGCAGCCAATTTGTCTTTGGGCGGACCGCTGCTTAAATATGGAACGGCAACCGTTCCCATCCCCTTTCTGACTGCAAATTATGGATATGGGATTGACAGCAGCCTCACCGTTTTTTCTTCTGTGAATATTACTTCTGCTCTTTATGGCAATTTCCAGATCGAGCTGGGCGGAACGAAGCAGTTCACGAAACAAAAGAACTATCTTCCGGCCTTGAGTGTGAGTCCGGTCATCAACTTCATTTACAAAAACAAAGACGCCAAAAAGATCTACCCTCAACTGGCTTTGAATGCGATGTGGGAATACGGCAAACGGAAAAATTATTTCTATGTCGGAGCCGACAACTGGTTCGAGCTGGCTAAAACACGAGGATACGGAATGCGCCAAGAGAATCATTGGATCTTCATGCCCATGGTCGGACATAGCTTTACAGGAAAGCGCTGGAACTTTACAATGGAAGCAAAAGTCATCGCGCCCAATTTGTCGAACGAAAAGCTAGTGGTGGATTATGTCACACCGCTTCAAACAAAAGGAGCTTTTGGAGTTTATATAGGCTATACACGTAAATTCTAAGAAATGAAAAAACTAATTGCACTATTTTGCGTTACACTGTTAACAAGCTGCCTCACTTTGGACGAAAACCTATTCAATAACTCAAAGCTGGAATCCTACCAACTGGATAACTATTCAGGAGAAGTAGACTTCATCTTAGATAATTCCTACCAGATCCCTTCCAGTTTGGTCAGCATTTTTACGCTTGCTTCCAAAGCGCCAGAAGAAACTAACGCCACCAGCATTTACGCGATTTACATCGGCGACATTTCACAAATTTCTACAGATACAGTGATCATGTATTGCCACGGCAACAAAGACCACATGGATTTCTACTGGCAGCGCGCAAAACTATTGGCGAACACAAAAAGCAAAAACAGGTTTGGAGTGCTGATGGTAGATTACCGTGGTTATGGCATGTCGGAAGGAAAACCAACCGAAGAAGGAATTTATGCCGATGTGGATGCAGCATTGAATTGGCTGAAAAGCAAAGGACTCTCCAACGACCGCCTGGTGATCTACGGATTCAGCTTGGGCAGCGCACCCGCCACAAAAATGGCAGCTGACAACTACAGCATGAAACCCGCAAAACTGATGCTGGAAGCACCTTTCGCTTCCGCGGAAACAATGGTGCAGAACGGTTCGGGACTGGCTATGCCGGTCGACTTCTTCACGACCTTGAGCATAGATAACGGAGAAAAGATCAAATCCGTTTCACAGCCCCTCTTCTGGGTACACGGAGAAGCCGATGATTTTTTGAACATCGACACACATGGAGCCGTAGTTTACAACAATCATCAAGGCGTTTACAAAGAAGCGCACCGCATTCCGGGAGCCGGGCATAGCAGCGTTCCTCAAACGATGGGCTTTGTGAATTACACGAATGCTGTAGGGGATTTTATTTTACGTCCCTGAATGCAGATGGGGAAATTAAAGAAATGTGACCTGTTTCTATTCCTGACATTCTCCTGCTCCCGTCGGGAGGTGTGGTCCTTGCGTTGCCACTAAAAAATGGCAAACTATAAGTTACTTATTGCACCACAATTTTCTTCACTACCTTTTTTCCCTCAGCTATTACTTCCAAAAAGTAAACACCTTTGCCTTGTGCTGACAGGTCAATCTCATGTGTTTCATTCTTGCACTCTTTTTTTAATATGCATCTGCCCATTACATCACTAACAATTACGCTTGCTTCCGCATGGGACTTATTCATTCGTAAAGTAAATAATCCTGAAGAAGGATTCGGAAAGACGTTAATAAAATCAAGGGGATTCAGTTCGGCTAAGTCAGTTGCAACAGATGAGGGATTTAATTTCGAGAGAAAGATTTGCCGCCAGCTCCCATCATTGATTAGTGTGATTCCATCGAAAACCAAAGTATCGTTTGCCACTGACCCATTAAGCCCTCCTGCGGCGATCAAGCTACCGTCTTTATCCATGCACATCGCACCTACCCCATCGTAATCGGAAGACTTTGCCGACTTGATCCAGACAAGATTTCCAGAAGTGTTGAACATCGCCAGAGTGGGAACACTTCTATCCCCAATATAGGCCAATGCGCCATCGAAATAGACAGAATCGTCGTGGCAATAGTAGCCACCCAAACCTCCTCCGACAAATACATTTTCCGATTCATCAACGACGACCCCAGCGGAAAATTGATAACATCCGTAATATGTTCCAATGCCCTTGCTCCACTGCATGTTCATCAAAGAATCATATTTACAAAGAATGGGAACAAAAGCATAATGGCCGGCCCCGTTGTGAAGCAAAAAGATATTCCCGAGGTCGCTCACAACCAACGCGGGAACGTAATCATACATTCCCCATTCGGTTTTGCGAAAAAGTAGATTTCCATTGGCGTCAAACTTTGAAATGAAATAGCCATAATAGGATGTAGCATATCCCACAACATAAATGTTTGAGTGCTTATCCGGCACGATCAACTGCCCGTATGCGAATGAACTATGCCCGGTTGTTGCCCATAAGGCATTTCCGGCGGGATTCAATTTTGCTAAGAAGAACGTTCCGGTTGAATCATACAAGGTATGCGAATCAAACGAGATTGTATTCCCGAATCCTCCATCAAAGTATATATTTTCATACTCATCGGCATAAATCGAACCGGGAGCCTCACCGCTCGGTCCTCCATAGTTCTTTCCCAAAACCGGATTTCCGGAGGGATCCAGTTTTAATATAAAAACATCTTCTTCTCCATGACTAACTAAATTATATGACAAGACGCTCAATGTGTTGCGAAACTGTCCTGTGTAATAACTATTTCCTGCTACATCCACATTGAAGCAGGAAACGTGATAAGAACTTGGGCAGAAGAAGTTGATGTTTTTCGCCCAGATCACTGAACCGTTAGGGTCAAACTTTACTAAAAATTCACCCGCTCCTAAAACTGTACTGCCGTATTGTGAGCCACCGCCACTATTTCCCCGCAAATAAATGTTTCCAAAGCCATCGGTCTTGGTATTCAGTGCTGATTCATAGGATGCAGTCGCATCTGCCTTTCTTGCCCATTCCCAGGATTGGGCGGATACAGACATGCAGACAATTGAAAATAGAAGGAGGGAGAATGATTTCATGATTTATTGTTTTAAATTTTTTATTGCAAGACAATTTTTTTTACTTCGCGTTTACCTTCAGCCAAAACTTCCAGGAAGTAAATGCCTTTACTTTGCGCAGACAGGTCGATCTCCAGAGTTTCGCTTTTGCAGTCTTTTTGAAAAACACATCTACCCATTACATCCCTTACGCAGATTTTCGCAGACGAACCATTCATCTGTAGGGTAAATATTCCGGAAGAAGGATTGGGAAAAATGTAGACGTCGTTGAAAGATAATTCAGAAAAAGCGGTGCTAAGTGCGGAGGGGTTAAACTTAGCAAGAAAACTCTGCCTCCAACTCCCATCATTGACTAAGGCATGTGCACCGAAACTGAGCGTGTCCGTTACCCCCATTGTATTGAACCCTCCCGCAATGATCAAGCCGCCACTGGCATCCCGAGCCAGACTCACTGTCCAATCCAGATCGGCGGAAGCTGCCGTGCTGAACCACATCATATTTCCAGAAGCGGAATACATAGCGATGGCAGGAACGCTATTTTCGCCGACGTATGCCAACTCGCCTTCAAAATAAACGGAATCGTAAGAGCAGTACTGGCCTCCGAAATCGCCCGCGACAAATATGTTCTCGGACTCGTCCAGGAATAATCCTTCCCTGAAATTATAACATCCATACCCGGTTCCTATGGTCTTACTCCACTGTTCGTTCATCATTGAATCGTACTTCACCAGTATAGGCACAAAATGATAGTGCCCACCTCCATTATGAATGAGATAGATATTTCCCGATTCACTGATCGCCATGGACGGCACGAAATCATAGATTCCAAATACTATGGAATGAGAAAGCAGATTTCCATGTACATCAAATTTTGCAATAAAAATATCTTCTGGAGGAAGTGGAGTAAAACCAATCACATAAGGGTTTTGATCTTTATCGAGTGTGATTAATTTTCCAAACTCAAATGAGTTATCGCCTTTGGTTGCCCAAATGGTGTTACCCGAAGAATTTAATTTTACGAGGAACATTCCTGCTGGCGAGGCACTCAGTGTATCTGTGTCAAAAGATATGGACGTTTTAAAACTTCCGTCGAAGTAAATATTTTGATCGCGATCAATGGCAATGGTTCCGGAAATGTCTTGTCCTGTCCCGCCAAAACTTCTTCCCCAAAGTGCATTCCCGGATGGATCGAACTTAAAAATGTAAACATCGGCCTCTCCGTTGCTGGTAAAATTAAAAGAGTACGCACTTAAGGAAGTATTATAAACGCTGAGGAAATAACTGTTCCCCGCTTCATCCACGTTAAAATCCATGAATCCGGTGAAAGGAAAAGGTAAACTTGTCGCCCACAAAACTAATCCGGAGGGCGCGAATTTCACGAGAAAAAGACCCGGAGGCAAGGTTGTACTGCCATAGGTGGTATTGCCGGTGCCAACGCTCATCATATAAATGTTCCCATAACTATCGGTTCTGATTTTTTTCGAACCTTCTTCGGCAGAAGTTGCATCGGCCTTTCTTGCCCATTCCCAGGTTTGAGCGGATGCTGAGACGCAGACAAAAGAAAATAAAAAGAATAAGATTGCTTTCATGTTGTACGTTTTTATTGTATCACTATTTTCTTCACCACACTTTTACCTTCCGCTAGCACTTCAATAAAGTAAACGCCTTTGGAATTAGCAGAAAGATCTATCTCATTTATTTCGTTCTTGCACCCTTGCTTTAATATGCATCTCCCCATCACATCGCGCACGCAGACTTTCGCGTTTGAATTATTCATGCGCAGTGTAAATATTCCGGAAGATGGATTTGGAAAAATGTTTATCAGTTCAGATGAAACAATTTCTGTGTGACCTGTCGGAACCCCATTGGGGTTCAATTTCGCGATAAAGATCTGGCTATAGTTGCCGTCGTTGTATAAGATATGTGAATCGAACCTAAGAGTATCATCAGGCCCTGAAGCATTAAAAATACCGGCAATGATAAGGTTTCCATCCTTATCAATATCCATGGCATTGGTTACATCGTAATCCGAGGAAAGTGCCGTTTTTGTCCAAATATGATTTCCCCAAGTATCAAACTTAGCGATGGCAGGCACACCGTGTTCTCCGATGTAAGCAAGAGTGCCTTGAAAATAAACGGAATCACTGTAACAGTATTGATTTCCGATCGTTCCACCAACGTATACATTTTCAAACTCATCCAGAAAAACGCCGGCATCAAATTGATAACATCCGTAATACGTACCAATACCCCTGCTCCATTGCAGATTCATGAGCGTGTCATACTTAGCAAGAATAGGCACATAACCGTAATGTCCGCCCCCGTTATGTAATAGAAATATATTCCCGGCTTGGCTGAATTTTAAGGTTGGAACAAAATCATAGCTTCCCCATTTGTTTTGATGAAATAATAAGTTGCCATTGTTGTCAAACTTTGCAATGAAGTAATAAAAAAATGAACTTGCACTTCCAACAACGTAAATGTTTGCGTTGTCGTCCAAAATAAGTTGTCCGCCAAACTCGAAATCGTTATGGCCGGCAGTTGCCCAAGCCACATTTCCCGCTGCATCCAATTTGGTCAAAAAGAAAGTGCTTGTTGTATCAAATATTGTTGAGGGACCAAAAGAAACAGAATCCTGAAAACCTCCATCGAAGTAAACATTCTCTTCACCATCGGCAATGATTCTGCCAGGAGTCTCTGAGCCGGTTCCACCAAAAGATTTTCCCCACAAGGGGTTTCCTGCCGGATCCAGCTTGACTACAAAAACATCAGCCACCCCATTGCTCGTGAATGTAAACGACTCGACTGTAAACGTTCCATAGAATTGTCCGAGGAAATAGCTGTTCCCATATTCATCCAAATAATAGTCGCTTATAAAAACGGAAGTAGAACTGATGCTGAATGGAATATTCTTTGCCCAGATCACATTACCCGATGAATTAAGTTTGACCAGAAATTTTCCAGGAGACAATACGGTACTGCCATACTGAGAACCACCGGATCCGGTTCCGAACAGGTATGTATTTCCAAGACCATCACTCATCACTTCCGTAGGCGTTTCGATCGCAGCAGTTGCATCGGCCTTTCTTGCCCATTCCCAGGTTTGAGCGGATGCTGAGACGCAGCCAAAAGAAAATAAAAAGAATAAGATTGCTTTCATGTTGTACGTTTTTATTGTATCACTATTTTCTTCACCACACTTTTATCTTCTGCCATTACTTCCAGAAAGTAAATGCCTTTACCCTCAGCAGACAGATCAATATCACTTGCTTCATTCCTGCACTCTTTTTGCAATATGCATCTGCCCATTACATCACGCACGCAGACTTTTGCATTTGAATTATTCACGAGCAGTGTAAAAATTCCGGAAGAAGGATTTGGGAAAATTTGAATTTGATCAACTGATGAAATTTGCGGGAAGGACGTGGCAAGCGCGGAAGGATTTAATTTCGCCACAAAAGACTGCTGAAAGGCGCCGTCATTATCCAAAGCGTAGGAATCAAACACGATGTGATCATTTATAGTATAGGCCCAATTGAATATTCCGGCTACAACCAAATTTCCGTCGCTATCCATGGACATAGTGTAGATAGCGTCAAGATTCGAAGATTCCGCCGCTTTTGTCCAGAGCAAATTTCCGGACGTACTAAACTTCGCAACTGAAGGAACGCTTAAGTCGCCAACGTAAGCTAACTGGCCAAAAAAGTAAACCGAATCCTGAAAGCAGTATCCGCCGCCGAGGGTTCCGCCAACATAGATATTTTCCGCACCATCCAAAGAGATCTCTGCTTCATATTGATAACATCCGTAATGGGTTCCTATCGTCCGACTCCATTGCTGGTTCATCAAGGAGTCATATTTTACAAGAATGGGTAAAAAGCCATAATGCCCAATACCATTGTGAAGCAAGAATACATTTCCGAATTCGCCGACGGCCATTGTTGGGACATAATCATACATTCCGAATAAGACGGTGTGAAAAAGCAGATTTCCTGCGTTATCAAATTTTGCAACAAACCAACCATAAGAATCATTGAAACCAACCAAATAAAGATTGGAATGTTTATCCGGCACAATTAAATCTCCGATCGCAAACGATGGATCGGCCGCAGTAGCCCATACTGTATTACCGGATGCGTCTAATTTTGCCAGAAAGAACTGAGTTGTCGAATCGATAAGCGTGTAGGCATCAAAAGAAATAGCCGTCTTGAAGTTTCCGGTTAAGTAAACATTCAGATCTTGATCGATGCCTATTTTTCCCGGGTTTTCTCCGCCTACTCCTCCAAAACTTCTTCCCCATAAAGGACTGCCGGCGGCGTCTAACTTCACGGGATACAAATCGACAGAACCATTGCTGGTAAATGTATAGGAGAATATATTCTGTGTGCCGGTATAACTACCAAAGAAATAGGAATTTCCATCCTTGTCTACTTTAAAGTCTATGGGGTTCTGATCAATAGGCATCGCCCAAACAACCCCTCCTGAAGAATTGAATTTTGTTACAAATTGAGAAGATCCTATTGTTGTACTTCCATATTGACAGCCGTTACAGTATCCACGAAAGTAGCTATTTCCAAGGCTATCCGTTAAGATCTTTCTGGGGACTTCGCCGGAAGTTGTAGCATCTGCCTTTCTTGCCCATTCCCAGGTTTGAGCGGATGTCGTGATGCACACAAAGCAAAAGAAGAAGAGTGTAATTTTTTTCATGTTGTATGTTCTATTGTAGTACGATTTTCTTCACCACACTTTTACCTTCCGCTAGCACTTCCATAAAGTAAACGCCTTTGGAATTAGCAGAAAGATCAATCTCATTTATTTCGTGCTTGCACTCTTTCTGTAATACGCACCTGCCCATCACATCGCGCACGCATACTTTTGCCGCAGAATGATTCATTCGAAGTGTAAAAATTCCGGAAGAAGGGTTTGGGAAAATTTCGATTGTGTTTAAAGAAGTTGCTTCAGATATTCCTGTTGTGAATCCAACGACATTTAATTTCGCGAGAAAGATCTGTTGCCAGGCTCCACTGCTGTTCAATGTATGTGAATCAAACATCATGTGATCGGCTGCATACCCCGTGTTGAATATCCCGGCAACCATCAGGTTCCCGTCTTTGTCTTTTGCCATCGTCCTTATATCGTCGTCATTGGTTGCTGTTGCAGTTTTGGTCCAGAGCATCGTACCGGAAGTATTCAATGCGATAACAGCTGGAACACTGTATTGGCCAATGTAGATCAACTGCCCCTCAAAGTATACCGAGTCATTGCACGTGGAATGACCGACCATTCCTCCTACATAAGCATTTTCATTTTCGTCAAGAAATACTCCCCGGTAACGATCGAGCCCGAACCCATAGCATACGCTCATCCCGGACAGCTCTTTATGCCAGATCATATTCATTCCCGCATCATATTTTACGAGATCGGGGATAATGTCATAATGGCCACCCGAATTGTGCAGCAGAAAAATATTTCCTGAATCGCTGACTGCAAAAGAATAAACTTCATTATAAATTCCCCAGTGTATGGAATAGGAAAGCAGATTTCCGGTACTGTCGAACTTCGAAATGAAGGTAGAGGTCGGACCGCCGAGGCTTTTGTTCGAGCCAATGATGTAGGGATTTGCTTGCTTGTCCAGCTCGATCAATTGCACTGCACAGAAGGTTGTATCCCCCGCGGTGGCCCAGATCGTATGACCGGACGGATCTAGTTTTACCAGGCAGAACCTTTGTATTGAATCCATCAACATGTGACCATCGAAATCGATCATTATTCTGAAGCTGGCACCCATGAAAATATTCTGGTCATCATCAATGGCAATGGAACCCGGTATCTCATAGGAGATTCCGCCAAAACTTCTTGCCCAGACAGGAAAACCGTTCTGATCCAGCTTCAGGAGGTAGAAATCCTGCAGTCCCTGACTGATGAACGTATAAAAAAAGACATTGATCGTATCGCTGTACTGGCCCAGAAAATAGCTGTTTCCGTCTTTATCGACCCTAAAGTCCACCACGGAATTTGTAGCAAAAGGAATGTTTACCGACCAGAGACTATTTCCAGAAGCATCATATTTAGTCACAAATGGCCCGGCAGATACTGTGTTGCCATATAAATAGGTGTTGCCCAAACCATCCGTCCGAATCTGCGTTGGTCCTGCATTGGACGTAGCAGTGTTTGCCCTTTTTGCCCAATCCCAGGTTTGGGAAGGAGCTGTGAAAGAAACACAAGAAAGGAGTAAAAGGAAGAGTGTTCTCATGTGCTGAAATTTGAGACAAAGTTATGGGAGCACTAAACAGATGAAGTGGAAAATTCGTTGAGAGCTATGTTTTGGTAGGTGGTTGGGAGGGCTAAAGATCAAACTGACAAACAAACTACCAACCTAAACGAACCTCGAGGAAAAACTGGACGAAAGAGAAAGAAATTCACGCGCTTTAATACCGGAGCCCCACAAAAAAAGCCATTTCTCACGAAATGGCTTTTTTTCTTCTAAGACTTGGCTCTCATACTTCGACTACGCTCAGCATGACGGAGAGACCATGCTCCGCCCAGGGTAAAGGCAAGCTACTTGCTCAAATACAAATTCCTCTCCGAGTAAATCGTGTGAAAGAATTCATCTGTCAAATCATCAATGAAGTAAATCGCTTCACCTGTTGATTTCATTTCAGGACCAAGCTCTTTGGTTACTTCCGGGAATTTCTCATAAGAGAAGACAGGAATTTTTATGGCGTATCCTTTTTTGCGTGGATTGAATTTGAAGTCTTTGACTTTTGCGCCCAACATTACTTTAGTAGCGAAGTTCACATAAGGTTCATCGTAAGCCTTTGCAATGAAAGGAACAGTACGTGATGCACGCGGGTTGGCTTCAATGATGTAGACGACCTCATCTTTTATCGCAAACTGAATGTTTAACAATCCAACTGTTTTCAAAGCAATGGCGATGGTCTTGGTATGATCTTCCATTTGTTTGATCACGTTATCGCTTAAGTCGAATGGAGGAAGTACTGCATAAGAATCTCCGGAGTGAATGCCGGCAGGCTCGATGTGTTCCATCATTCCAATGATGTAATTGTCGGTTCCGTCACAAATGGAATCCGACTCTGCTTCTATTGCTCCTTCTAAAAAGTGATCTAACAATACCTGATTACCCGGATGGTCTTTCAACAAGTTCACCACGTGCTGCTCCAGCTCCTGTTCGTTGATAACGATCTTCATGTTTTGTCCGCCCAATACATAACTAGGTCTAACCAACAATGGGAAGCCCAGTTCACGTGACAATTCAACTGCTTGTTCGGCATCTTCAATAACTCCGAATCTCGGGTAAGGAATGTTGTATTCTTTCAAGAGGTTGGAAAAACTTCCACGGTCTTCTGCAAGATCCAAGGATTTATAATCGGTTCCGATGATCTTGATGCCGTAGCGTTCCAATTTCTCTGCAAGTTTCAGAGCTGTTTGTCCGCCCAACTGCACGATTACACCTTCCGGTTTTTCATTCAGGATGATGTCGTAAATGTGTTCCCAGAATACAGGCTCAAAATATAATTTATCAGCTACGTTGAAATCTGTAGAAACAGTTTCGGGATTGCAATTGATCATGATTGTTTCGTAACCCAATTCTTTTGCAGCAAGTACGCCATGCACACAGCTGTAATCGAATTCGATTCCTTGTCCGATACGGTTAGGCCCGCTTCCCAGCACGACAATCTTTTTCTTGTCGGAGGCGATGGATTCGTTCTCGTCTTCAAAAGTGCTGTAGTAATACGGAGTTTTCGCTTCGAATTCAGCTGCGCAGGTATCCACCAATTTGTAAACACGATTGATGTTCAGGTCGCGGCGGCGGTTGAACACTTCGCTCTCCAAACATTTTAGTAAGTGAGCGATTTGTCTGTCGGCATACCCTTTTTGTTTGGCTTCGTACAAAATTTCGCGGGGCAATTCCAGTAAAGCATATTTAGAAATTTCATTCTCGAGGATGATCATCTCTTCGATCTGGTTAAGGAACCAAGGGTCGATGCGGGTGAGTTTCTGGATGGTCTTGATGGAAATTCCCAATTTGATGGAGTCGTAGATGTGGAACAAACGGTTCCAGCTAGGACGTTCTAAACTTTTTAATAATTCGTCTTGGTTCTTCACTTCTCTTCCATCGGCACCAAGTCCGTTACGTTTTATTTCCAGCGACTGACAAGCTTTTTGTAAAGCCTCCTGAAAACAGCGTCCGATACCCATTACTTCACCAACGGACTTCATCTGGAATCCTAATTCGCGGTTAGCGCCTTTGAACTTATCAAAGTTCCAACGGGGAATTTTTACGATGACGTAATCAAGTGTCGGTTCAAAAAACGCAGAAGTGGATTTAGTGATTTGGTTTTCCAATTCATCAAGATTGAATCCGATAGCCAGTTTGGCTGCGATCTTAGCGATTGGATAACCTGTTGCCTTACTAGCCAGAGCAGAAGAACGGGACACGCGCGGATTGATCTCGATGGCGATGATGTCTTCGGAATCATCTGGATTCACAGCAAACTGAACGTTGCAGCCGCCTGCAAAGTTCCCGATGCTGCGCATCATTTTGATGGCCAGTGTACGCATCTTTTGAAAAGTGCTGTCGGACAATGTCATTGCAGGAGCAACGGTAATACTATCACCTGTATGAACACCCATCGGATCAAAGTTTTCTATCGAACAGATGATCACTACATTGTCGTTACTATCACGCAGCAATTCCAGCTCATATTCTTTCCAGCCCAATACGGCTTTGTCGATAAGTACTTCATGGATCGGTGATGTATGCAAACCTCTGTCGATTGCCTTATCAAATTCTTCTTTTAGATAAACCACGGCACCTCCGCTTCCACCGAGGGTGAAAGAAGGGCGAATCACCAAGGGAAATCCGAATTCCTGGGCAATTTCTTTTCCTTCTAAAAAGGAACGGCAGATTTTCGAGGGTGCCATTCCCACTCCGATGGATTCCATGCGGGCACGGAATTTATCTCTGTCTTCTGTCACTTCAATCGCTTCAATATCCACTCCGATCATACGCACACCGTATTTTTTCCAGATGCCCATCTCATCACACTTCATCGCCAGGTTCAATGCTGTTTGTCCGCCTACAGAAGGCAGCACTGCATCAATGTCTTTGTTCTCTTCCAGGATCTTAACGATGGATTTCACTTCCATGGGTAACAGGTAGATGTTCTCCGCTGTTACTTTATCCGTCATGATGGTAGCCGGATTGGAGTTGATCAGGGTCACTTTCACGCCTTCTTCCTTTAAGGAACGGGCGGCTTGTGAGCCGGAATAGTCAAACTCGCAGGCTTGTCCGATGACGATCGGGCCGGAACCTATGATTAAAACTGATTTTATGGAATGATCTCTTGGCATAGATTTAATTTGAAAATTTGGAAATGGCTCAATTTGAAAATGATTACGAAATTATTGTTTTCAGGTCTTTTTGTATTGAATTTTTATAATAGGTTTTCAACAGTTTAGGGCAAAAAAAAATGCTTCTCGTTGGAGAAGCACTTAATTTTCAAATTTTCAAATTGAATCATTTTCAAATTGACCTTATTTATGTGTTTTTTCGTCAGAAACGGTTAATTTTTTTCTTCCTTTAGCTCTGCGGGAAGCAAGAACTCTGCGGCCGTTAGCTGATGCCATTCTCTCACGGAAACCGTGTTTGTTCTTTCTCTTTTTAACTGATGGCTGGTAAGTACGTAATGCTTTCATTGTTTGATTATGTTATGCCCTTCTGAGCTATTAATATTGTTCTGTTCTAAAATTCGGACTGCAAAGATAGCAGTTTTTTTATTTCAGCAAAATTTTAATTGCTTTTCATGCCTTTATCGGGCAAATTTACATCTTTTTAGAGTAAAACGCCCTTCTATTCGTCCTTCATAAAGGGTTAAATAATCGGATTTAGAAAGCAGGGCACCAAAAAATGATACATTTGCAGCAGAATTTTCAATAAAAATGGCCAGAAAAGTAAAAGAAACGGACGATCTACCGAAAGCAAAGATAACTACCACCACTCTTAGTAAAGCCATGCGCATCTTTAAATATGCGGACGGGCATAAGTGGAAAATGTACCTGGGGCTATTTTTCCTTGTCATGACCAGCGTTACCGCCCTTATCTTCCCCTGGATCCTGGGCGATCTGATCAAAAGCATCGAGACCAAGCATTATGAGGTGATCAACGACATCGGGATCATCCTTATAGTAGTACTGACATTCCAATCCTTTTTCTCCTATTTCCGCGTTTACCTTTTCGTGAATTATACCGAAAACACCCTTGCAGTTGTCCGCCAGGCCGTTTATTCCAATCTGATCCAGCTTCCGATGACCTTTTTCGCGGAACAGCGTGTGGGCGACCTGAACAGCCGAATTTCCGCAGATATTACACAGATCCAGGATACATTAACGACTACCATTGCTGAGTTTTTACGCCAATTCTTCCTGATCGTGGGCGGTATCGTATTTCTCCTCATTATTTCCCCAAAACTGACATTGCTCATGCTATCGATCGTGCCCGTTGTGGCCGTGGCTGCTGTGATCTTTGGACGTTTTATCCGTAAAACCTCCAGAATGGTGCAGGACAAGATCGCAGAATCCAATACCATTGTGCAGGAAACGCTGCAAGGCATTACCAATGTAAAAGCTTTCGCAAACGAATTCTTTGAGAACCAACGTTATAAAAAAAGTACAGAAACCATTGTCCAAAATGCCATCCAGGGCGGGAAATACCGCGGGGCATTCGCTTCCTTCATTATCTTTTGTTTGTTTGGCGCCATCGTAGCCGTTATCTGGTATGGGGTTCATTTAGCTTCCTTAGGACAGCTTTTCATCGGCGACCTGATCAAATTCATTCTGTATTCCATGTATTTGGGGATCTCTTTTGGCGGCATTGCTGAGCTTTATGCACAGATCCAGAAAGCAGTAGGCGCTACAGAACGTGTGTTTGAACTTTTAGATGAGAGCCCGGAGACACTCGACATCGCTGCGGCGCAAACAGATATCGCCCGCGTGGAAGGAAACGTACGTTTCGATGAAGTCGCATTCACTTATCCTTCCCGTAAGGAGATCCAGGTTTTGAAAAACATCACGCTGACAGCTAAAAAGGGAGAAACCATCGCAATCGTGGGGCCAAGCGGTTCCGGGAAGTCTACCTTGATTGGACTGTTGCTGCGTTTTTATGATCCCGAAAAAGGAACATTATTTATTGACGACAAAGATGCCAAGAGTTATTCTTTAACCGAGCTGCGTAACAACATGGCCATCGTTCCACAAGATGTATTACTCTTTGGTGGAACCATCAAAGAAAATATAGCTTATGGAAAACCGAATGCGACCATTGCTGAAATCGCGGAAGCGGCACGCAAGGCAAACGCGATCGAGTTCATTGACACCTTTCCGGAAAAGTTCGAGACATTGGTTGGAGAAAGAGGAATTAAACTATCGGGCGGACAACGTCAGCGGATCGCTATTGCGAGAGCCGTATTGAAAGATCCGAGCATTCTTATTTTAGATGAAGCTACCAGCTCATTGGATTCCGAATCAGAGAGAGTTGTTCAGGAAGCTTTGGATAAACTGATGGTTGGAAGGACTTCATTCGTTATCGCCCATAGATTATCGACCATCCGTAAAGCGGATAAGATAGTCGTGATCGACAAAGGTGCTGTGCGTGAGATCGGAACGCATGAAGAGCTGATGCACTTAGAAAATGGCATGTACCGAAGTCTGAGTAACCTCCAAATGCAGTTGGCTTAAAATCTATATCTTTAAGGTCGAGATATGAAACGCTTTTGCCTCCTCCTTTCTTTTTTGCTTTTCAGCGCGAGCACTTTTTCCCAGAACAAGGGAAAGATCGCTCAGTTGCAAAAAGAGCTTTCCGACATTCGCCTTTCCGACACCGCAAGGATCAACCGTTACTTGGCTATTTCGAATGCATACATCGAAGTTCAAAAAGACAGCGCTCTGGTGTATGCGAACAAAGCCGAATTAAAAGCATTGCAGATCATCGACGACCAAAAAGTTGCCGATGCCTTATACCTTGAGGCGAAAATCTATTATTACAGCAATGACTATCCAAATGCAAAACTCTACCAGTTCAAATCACTGAACAAGGCGAGAAAAATAAAAGACAAGCACCTGATGTCGAAGAACTACAATTTATTGGGTGCAATGAATTTCAATGAAGGAAAATATGAATCGGCGAATAATTACTACCGGCAGAAATTAGCGTTGTCGATTGAGCTGAAGGACACTACTTCCATCATCGAAACATATTACAACATGTCGCTGATCTACAATCAGCAGGGCCATTACACCAAGGCCATCGACCACAACTACAAAGCATTGCGGATTGCTGAAAAATCAAACGACAGCTCCAGCATCATTTATTCCTCTGAAGGTTTAGGGATAGCGTATTATAGTCTGAAAGACTTTAAGAATGCGATGATCTATACGCAAAAAGCTAAAAGATATGCAATAGCTTTGAAGGACGATTATTCGCTTGCCGGCATTTTTATTGATGAAGGAAACATCTACGCAGCAAGTTTCCAGCTTGACTCTGCAATTGTGTTATACGATCAGGCACTTGCCCTTGCCAGGAAGATCGACGATGACTTTCACTATTCGATAGCATTAACCTGCATTGCCATTCCCTATCAAAAGAAAAAAGACTACAACAAAGCGCTAGACTATGCAACGGAAGCCGAACAGATCAGTACAAAGATCAACCGTAAAGGAGGATTGGCCTTGTGCTACAATATATTTTTTGAATGCTATTTTGAACTGGAGAATTATCCCCTGGCGCTGAAGTATGCAAAGCTTTCCGAATCGGTGGCGCATGAACTGGGCGGAAAGGCTGATTTGATAACGGCATACCACAACCTCTACCTCATCCACGAAAAAACCGGCAACAACGATCAGGCGTTCTTCTACTTGAAAAAATACATAGCGATAGAAAAAGAGATCAACGGATCCACACAACAGATAGAGATTGCCAAGCAGGAACTGAACAATGAAAAGGCCAGACAGGAGCAGGCTCACATGCAGGAGAAGGAGCTTGCTAAGGCAGAATTTGAAAAACAAAAGATGATCAAAAACATTATTCTTATTGCATCTGGAATATTGTTGATCTTGTTTATCTTCTTACTCAGAAACTATCGTCAGAAGCAAAAAGCCAACATTGAGATCAGCGAGCAGAAAAAAACGATCGAGCATAAGAACAAAGATATCCTCGATAGCATCAACTACTCAAAACGCATTCAGCAAGCCATCCTCACACCCATTGAAGAAGTAAAAAAATTGCTCCCGGATTCTTTTATCCTTTACAAACCAAAGGATATTGTGAGCGGAGATTTTTATTTCATTGAACCGATAGAAGCATCCGACGGGAACGAATGGTTAGCAGTAGCGATGGCAGATTGCACAGGCCATGGCGTTCCGGGAGCATTCATGAGCATCATAGGTTATAATTTCCTGAAACAATCCTTAAAAGAAAAATCCATCAACGAACCCGGAGCAGGATTGGATTTTGTGAGCAAGGAGTTTTATACGTTGCTGCGTTCCCACCAGAAAGAAGGAAGTATAAGGGATGGGATGGACGTTGCATTTTGTGCTATCAACAAGACAAAGAATTTAATGAGTTATTCCGGAGCCAACAATCCGCTGTGGATCATCAGCAAGAGGAAAGCGATCCGGACGGTAGACAATGAACCGCTGAAAATGGTCAGAGAAAGTGGCGACTATTTTCTTTATGAGATCAAAGCGGTCAAACAACATGTCGGCTACAATGAAAACCGGAGACCATTCATCACTCACACCATTCACCTGGAAGCAGGCGACTTGGTTTATTTGTTCACAGACGGATATGCAGATCAGTTTGGCGGTCCGCTCGGAAAAAAATTCAAATACAATCAAATGGCAGCCATCTTGCTCGACAATGCATCCGCTTCCATGGAAACTCAGCATGCTCATTTAGAAGAAGCGTTCACAAACTGGATCGGAGAATTAGAGCAGGTGGATGACGTTAGCGTTTTGGGCATCAGGATCTAAAAAGGAAGTCAAAAGAAAGGAATTCAAAAGTCAAAAGCTTCTGCCCATCGGGCGGTGGCTGAACGACCCAGTCACCCGTCACCCAGTTACCTAGTCGCTTAGTCACCAATTTTACATTCCCAGGTAGACCACTTTTTTGGTCTCGAAAAACTCTTCTTTAAAATAATAGTGAAGGTTGTAGTAAGTTATTCGTTTTTCAAAATCCTTCATTTCCTCTTTCAGGTCACCGCCCTTTAAATAAAGGATTCCGTTGGGAAGGTTGTTGAACTGATTCTTGCTGACTTTATTCTGCACCCAACGGTAGAAAGTCGGAAACTCGGTTACCGCCCGGCTGACAATGAATTCAAATTTCTCTTTTACTTCTTCAGCCCTTTTGTGTTCTGCTCTCACGTTCTTCAGTCCAAGTGCCGAAGCCACCTCATTCACCACTTTTATTTTTTTTCCTATGGAATCCACCAGATAAAAATTGCTCTGCGGAAACATTATAGCAAGCGGAATTCCGGGAAAACCGCCACCGCAGCCTACATCCATCACATTGGTCTTTGGTTTGAACTGCATCACTTTAGCGATGCCGAGAGAATGCAAAATATGGCGTTCGTAAAGCAAGTCGATGTCCTTGCGCGAGATCACATTGATCTGAGCATTCCACTCCTCGTAAAGGCTTTGCAATTGAGCAAACTGGTCTTTTTGAGTTGGAGTGAGGTCGGGAAAATATTTTAGGATGATGTCTCGCAAGTGATGAGGTGATTGGGTGATGAAGTGATGGGGTAGTTAAACGTTTAAATATAAGTGCGAATATTTTATCATCTGATAATGTAATTTAAAAATGTGTGATTGAATACCCCGCGGATTTGAACTACTTCATCTCCCCATCACCTAATCACTTCATCACATTTCCAGCTATATCTTCCCTTCACTGTTCTTAAGGATGTTAGCAAGAAACTCGCGGGCACGGAACAATTGTGCTTTTACAGTTCCCAAAGGAAGATCCAATTTCTCAGCGATCTCTTCGTATGATAATTCTTCGAAATAGCGCATTTCCACTAAGATACGGTAACGCGGTTTGAGTTTCTCTACCACTTCGTGCATGTGCTTCACCTTTTGCTTCTTCACCATGTTTTCTTCAGGGTTCAGACCTTCTGCTTTGATGTCCATGCTCATTTCCCCTCCTTCATCGTTCTCAAAAGTACGGTCGATGGAAAATGTGGTCATCTTTTTTCTGCGGATGAAATCGATGCAATTGTTGGATGCGATCTTGAACAACCAGGTGCTGAAAGCATAATTGGGGGTATACTGACTTAAGCGCTTGAAAGCTTTACCGAATGCTTCGATCGTAAGATCATCTGCATCGTCTTTGTTGTTGACCATCTTCAACAGCATGAAATAGACAGAATCGCGATAACGCCCCATTAATTCGGCATACGCTTTTTGATCGCCTTTATCCAAAGCAGCACGGATCAAATGATAGTCGTGTACTGCCTTTACTGAAAGATTCGGGTCAAATTCTAATTCATCCATAAATAATCAAAACTTATTTTTAATTTTTTATTTCCACTTATTTTTTTTTATGAACACATTCGACACGGTGATGATCGGGTATATGAACAGCAAAAGAACTTCAATGAGCGGCGCCACCAACAACAGATCCTTCTCCCCCAATTGCTTCATCGATTTGTTAAAGATAATCATTTGTATCAATACCCGCAAAGCAAAAACTGATAATACCACGACGGGCTGAAACTGAAGTACGAGGGCCGCTGTAAAGGATATGAAGAATAAATACTGGCTGACACTGATCATTAGTAAGCGGAATTTGCTGGCTCCGTTGTAAAATTTAAAGGTGGTCACATGTCTGCGTTTCTGACGAAACCAAGCCTTGAAGGTTTTTTTTACTTTGGAAATGGTATGGCTCTCTAAACTTACTTCTATTTTGGAATTGCGTTTTGTAGCTGCTTCGTTCACAAAAAGGTCATCGTCGCCCGACTCAATGTGGTAATGAGATGCAAAACCCTTCATTTTAAAAAAAAGTGATTTTTTATACGCCAGATTTCGACCTGTTCCCATATAGGTCTTTCCGGCCAAAGCAAAAGAAAGGAACTGCACAGCAATCAGGAAGGTATCGTAACGGATGATTTTGTTCAGAAAGCCTTTTTGTTTCTCATAACCGCCATAGCCCAACACAATCTCGGTCTCATCGGTAAAATGCTGCATCATGTTCTTCAGCCAATCCTTGTTATTGGGTTTGCAATCGGCATCGGTCAATAGCATGTGTTCATTGCTAGCTCCTTTTATACCCATCATCAGGGCAACTTTCTTACCGTGGGAATAAGTATCATCTTCCTTGATCGTAACGATTTTCAGGTTGGAATGTTTCGTAGCGAATTCTTTCAAAAAATCAGAGGTATTGTCCCAAGAACAATCGTTCACCACCACCACTTCGAACTGAGGATAGTCCTGTGCAAAAACGAGGGGAAGGAATTCTGCGAGGTTATCGTCTTCGTTCCTAGCGCAAATCACAATGGATGCAGGAGGTGTATTTACAGGAAGTGCTGCTTTCTTGTGGAAGGCCAGACGGCTGAAAAACCCCAAATAATACCACAATTGCACAAGCAGAGCAAAAGCAAAGATGCCGAATGCTAGCAAACCAAATGAATACACTTTAAATACTGACCAATCCATCTTACGAATAACGAATAACGAATAAAAACGAATTTTACGAAATCGCCCTTGCGATTCACGAGTACACTAATTTAATATTTTATGCCAACGAGCTAATCGGTGGTTGCTAGTAGATTTCACTCAGAACGTACCCGCTTACCCGCAAAAATAGATGTATTGTTCTCTGGTATTCTCTTATCTTTGCAAGGATTTAAACAAAGTAATTAACAAAGCATGTATAATGTAAGAGGGAAGATGGAAAATGGGGGCAATACCTTACATTTTCCATCTTCCATCATACATCTTCCATTATTATGAAATTCAGCATATCACATAAAGATAAAAACAGTAAAGCCCGTGCCGGAGAGCTAGTCACCGACCACGGAACCATACAAACCCCCATCTTTATGCCGGTGGGAACTGCCGGAACGGTGAAGGGCGTTCATCAGCATGAATTGAAAGAGGACATCAAAGCACAGATCATTCTTGGAAATACCTATCATTTATACCTGCGTCCGGGGCTTGAGATCATTGAACAAGCAGGCGGCCTGCATAAATTCAACGGCTGGGACAGGCCCTTGCTGACCGATAGCGGTGGTTATCAAGTGTATTCCCTCTCCAGTTCAAGAAAATTGACGGAAGAAGGAGCCAAATTTACTTCACACATCGACGGAAGCAAACATACTTTTACTCCCGAGAATGTGATGGACATTCAAAGAACTATCGGAGCCGACATCATTATGGCTTTTGATGAGTGTACACCCTATCCCTGCGAATACGATTACGCAAAAAAATCACTCGACATGACCCACCGCTGGCTGAAACGCTGCTGTACACGGTTTGACGAGACAGAAGGCAAATACGGATTTTCACAAACTTTATTTCCCATCGTTCAAGGCAGCGTGTATCCCGACCTGAGAAAAAAATCAGCGGAATTCATAGCCGCTCAGAACCGCGAAGGGAATGCAATTGGCGGCTTGTCGGTAGGCGAACCGGCAGAAGACATGTATGCAATGACCGAAGTGGTCTGCGATATATTACCCGTAGACAAACCCCGTTACCTGATGGGCGTGGGAACACCGGTGAACATTCTGGAATCGATCGACCTTGGCATCGACATGTTTGATTGTGTAATGCCTACACGCAATGCTAGACACGGTCTCATCTATACACAAAGTGGGATCATGAACATGAAGAACGAAAAATGGAAGAATGATTTTTCGGTGTTGGATGAAACCGGAACTTCATACGTGGACAAGGCTTACACAAAGGCATACGTGCGCCATTTGGTGCATTCACAAGAATTACTGGGCGCCCAGATTTGTAGCATTCACAATTTGGCTTTTTATTTGTGGTTGGTCGGCGAAGCTCGCAATCAGATCATCGCCGGAACCTTTAGAGAATGGAAAAATAAAATTGTGCCCCAACTGGGAGTTAGACTATAGCACTTCGACTACGCTCAGTGTGACGAAAATTATAATTTAGTTATTTAGATATTGAAAGTTGAAATTATTAGATCGTTATATCATCCGTAAATTTCTGGGGACATTTTTCTTCTCCATGGCACTCATCATACTCATCGTGGTGGTGTTCGACATTTCGGAAAAGATCGATGATTTCATTTCCAAAGATGCTCCTTTAAAGGCGATCGTCTTTGATTACTATTTCAACTTCATCCCATTCTTTCTGAATTTATTCAGTCCGCTCTTCACCTTCATTGCCGTGATCTTTTTTACTTCGCAAATGGCGACAAGAACGGAGATCGTTGCGATCCTCAGCAGCGGCATCAGTTATACCCGCCTGCTTTATCCTTACCTGCTTTCGGCAACGGTCATTGCAATGCTTTCTCTTTACCTGAATAATTTTGTAATCCCACACGCAACAAAGAACCAGATCGATTTTGAGGACACTTACATCCGGAATCAATTTCACAATCACGACCGTAACATTCACAAGCAAGTCTCCCCCGGAAATTACATTTACCTGGAGCGCTACAGCACTGAAGAAAATACAGGGTATAAATTTTCAATCGAAAAATTCGCTAAAGGCAAGTTGTATTATAAGTTAATGGCGGAAAGCATCAAATGGGACAGTACTAAAAGCAACTGGACGATCAACAACTATTATGTCCGCTACATCAACGGCATGGAAGAGTTCATCAAGAAAGGTCAAAAGATCGATACCACTTTCGCATTCACACCAAAAGAATTCGGCAGAAAGGACAACACAGTAGGAACAATGGACTATTACGAACTCGATGAGTACATTGCCGATGAAACATTAAAAGGTTCCGACAACATTGAATCGTATAAGATCGAAAAGTACAGACGAACAGCGTTCCCTTTCGCCACCTTCGTCCTGACCCTCATAGGAGTTTCCATTGCCAGCAGAAAAGTACGTGGAGGAATTGGAATGCACATCGGATTGGGGATCTTCATCAGTTTCACTTTCATCATGTTCATGCAGGTGAGCACCACGTTTGCTTCGAGCGGACTTATCAAACCAATGGTTGCCGTATGGATCCCGAATGTCATCTTCGGAGGCTTGGCCTGGTATCTTCTGAAGAAAGCTCAGAAATAAAATGAAACAGTCTTTCGCTCTTCTTCTTTTGTTTTGTTTCGGATTCAGTTACGGACAAAGCAACCTCAAATTTGAAAAAGACACGATCGACTTAGGAACAATTGTTTTGGAAATGGATTCTGCAGAGCATGAAAAACAAAAGATCATCACTTTGGACTTCCCCTACGTTAATGTAGGAAACGAACCACTAATCATTACCTCCGCAACTTCAGCAGGCTATGGCAACGCAGACTATCCGAAAACACCGATCCTTCCAAAACAAAAAGGAATCATCAAAGCAACATTCACCCGATTTAAATATACGGGCTACATGAAAAAAGGAGAAGACCTCAGGCCATTTTGCACGAGTATTGTCATTCAAGGGAATTTTCCGGGGGGACAGAAGTCGATTTGTATCAAAGGGTATGTGACGAGGAAAAAGTGATGGGGTGATGGAGTGATGAAGTGATGGGGTAACTTAAGGGGCGATGATGCTTGTTGATCCGTCACCCTGAGCGTAGTCGAAGGGCACATGCTACAGCGCTGAATCATACATACTTCGAGTCCCTACCGGCAGGCAGGCGCTCAGCATGAGGAAGCAATAAATTCTTTCTTGTTAACTATAGCTTCCCTTCAAAAACAAAGGCATCCTTAAACTCAGAAGCAAAATCCGTTTCCTTTTCAAAAATTCCGAACACCGTCGAACCGCTGCCACTCATCGAAGCGTAGATCGCACCCTTCTCGTATAACTTCTCTTTGATCTTTTCAATCTCCGGAAACTGCAGAAAAACAGAATCTTCAAAATCATTGTGGATGATACCTTTCCATTTTTCAGGAGGAAGATTTAACATGTCGCTTTCAAGAGAACGAACAGGCGCTTTTGGTTTTACAGCACTGTAAGCTTTCCCGGTATCGATGTGGATCTTGGGGTAGACCAACACCACATGATATTTGCTTAGATCCAATTGCATGGATTCATATTCGTCTCCTCTTCCTTCAGCAAAGGAAGCACGGTTGCTGATGAAAAAAGAACAATCGCTTCCCAACTGACGGGCATAGTGATGCATTTCGCCCCAGGAAATTCCCAATTCAAATTTATCATTCAATAATTTTATGAAAAAAGCAGCATCGGAAGAACCGCCACCAAGACCTGCGCCAATGGGAATGTGTTTGTGCAAATGCACCTTCACCGCCGGAACCGGATAATCCTGTGAAACCAAATGATAAGCAAAGTAACAAAGGTTATCTGTTGGATCTCCCGGAATTTCGATTCCTGAAGAAGTAAAAGTAAAGCGCTCCGCTCCTGCTTCCATATTTTCTATCACTTCCAATGCATCGCACAATCCTACAGGATAAAAAACACTTTCAATGCTATGAAACCCATCGTCGCGTTTTTCGATGATATTGAGTCCTATGTTAATTTTGGCATTGGGGAAAGTGATCATATTATCTTTTCATCAAACGGTTTAAATTCTTTCCTCTGTATTTCTCTGATTGATCAGCGAAGTTTGAATGCGTCTTGCGTAATAAATGCCGCATCACTCCTTTTCCCGAGGCGCTCGTAAATATACAAAAACTTCAAACCGGACAATAAAGGTCTCACAACTTGCTGATTTTCAATCATTCCCACTTTCTTAGATAATTTCGTATTTTAGCGTCCTCTAAAAAACAAAAGAATGAACTATTTGGATTTTGAAAAGCCGATCGCCGAATTAGCAGAGCAGTTGGAAAAAGTACAGCAAGTGGCCGAAAAGAGCGGTGTAGATGTGTCTAAGACCATTGCTGATATTGAAGAAAAAATGAAAGAGGCGCGTACCGAGATCTATGGAAAATTGACTCCATGGCAGCGCGTACAAGTCAGCCGTCACCCGGACAGGCCTTATACTCTAGCTTACATTGATTACATCACCGGCGGAACCTTCATGGAATTGCATGGCGACCGTACCGTTAAGGACGACAAAGCCATGGTAGGTGGTTTCGGAAGCATTGATGGGAAAACAGTGATGTTCATCGGACAGCAGAAAGGGATCAATACAAAGATGCGTCAGATCCGTAATTTCGGGATGCCGAATCCAGAAGGTTACAGAAAAGCGTTGCGCCTGATGAAGCTGGCAGAGAAATTCAACAAACCTGTTGTTACCTTAATAGATACTCCGGGAGCTTTTCCGGGATTAGAAGCAGAAGAACGCGGGCAAGGAGAAGCCATTGCCAGAAATTTATTGGAAATGTCGCAATTGAAAGTCCCTGTGATCTGTATCATCATTGGCGAAGGAGCATCCGGCGGAGCATTGGGAATAGGAATCGGCGATAGAGTGCTGATGTTAGAGAACACCTGGTACTCGGTAATTTCTCCTGAATCCTGCTCTTCCATCTTGTGGAGAAACTGGAACAATAAAGAACGCGCAGCGGAAGCATTAAAATTAACCCCGGACGACATGTTTGGAAATAAACTCATCGACGGAATCATCAAAGAACCAATTGGTGGTGCACATACGGATCAGGAAGCAACTTTCAAAACGGTGAAAGAAGAGATCCTGAAACAACTGGAAGTCCTGGAAAAATTAGATCCTAAAAAACGTGTTACTCTGCGGATTGATAAGTTCTGCGCTATGGGGGTGGTTAACGAGGAAATTTAATTACGCTCCGAAATAAAAAAAGGGTTCACGCAGATTTCCGCAGAAAAATTTCGCAGATCAACGCGAAAAAAAAGGAAAAAAAGGAACTATTGAATCGTGCCGCCCATCATGGTAGAGAGCTATTCTACTTGAAAAAATCTGCGAAAATCTGCGAGCCTTTTCTGCGCGAATCTGCGTGAAAAATTTAGAACGAGAATTCAGCCAATTTATCAGGGTTACTCAACTTAGAAGTTTTAACAACCCCATCCCAATTCAAATTCATCAGATTCGATTGCTCCGGAAAATTTTCGTAAAGCAGGGTATTTAAAATGGAGATCGTCCCCTTCCCTTTGAACACGTGCACTTCGGAGTAACACCAAACCGCATCGTTCTCAACCTCGAAGCCTAAAAATTGCAACTTCTGCAGCTCACCTCCCACGTTGATCATGAAATTTTTTTCCAAATAATCCGCGAGCAATTTTTCTGTCGCTTGGTCTTTAGAAATACTCAGATCCACTTTTTTGCCGGTACTCTTTTCGAGCTCCTGTTCAAGGTCGTCCATGAACAATTTGCAGCTCACGTCCAGCGAATGCTTTTGGGAATTGATGTTCACTTGGGTAAGACTCAGGTAATATTTATGCATCGCCGGCCTAAACGAAGCCATCAATAGCATCGTGGTAGCGACCATCAGACAAAAAAAGGTTCTTTTCATATTTTTACATCTTACCACTTAACAAATCTACGGAAATACCATAAGCAATAGCTACCATTCATCCCATTTCCCGATACTTATCCCTTTTTTCCTTAGATTTATTGAAAATTAACACGTCTCTCTAATGAAAAAAATTACGCTTATTCTTTCCGCATTTCTGTTTCCGCATTTTACTTTTGCCCAAAACATTCAGAACAATCCGCAGTCGAACCACGGAAACAAATTCGAACAACTGGGAACCATATTGCCCGATGCCAACAATTTCCGTTCTGCATCCGGTGCGCCCGGCAGTCAGTACTGGCAGCAAAAAGCCGATTACGTGATCGATGCATTCCTGAATGAAAAGACATTAACCCTTGAAGGAGAAGAAACCATAACCTATACCAACAACTCACCGGACAACCTAACTTACCTCTGGCTACAGCTGGATGAGAACCAGCATAACCCCACCAACGAAGCCAATTATTTTGATGGCAGCAGAGTCAACCTGCCGGTTACCGATCAGCAATTAATCGGACTAGATGTAAAGAATCAATTGGCTGGCGGGGGTGTCAACATCGTTTATGTGGAGGACGCCGCAGGAAAAAAACTTCCGTATACCGTGAACTACACAATGATGAGAATTGATCTGCTTCAGGTTCTGAAGACTGGTCAGCAATTTATTTTCAGGATCAAATGGAATTACAAGATCCCGGAGCGCACAAGAATTGGCGGCAGAGGCGGCTTTGAACCTTTTGAAGATGGCAGCTCCCTTTTCACGATCGCGCAGTGGTATCCCCGCATGTGTGTTTATAACGACTATGGCGGATGGAACAACAAACAATTTACCGGACGCGGAGAATTCTCATTGGCTTTCGGAGATTTCAAAGTTAACTTAACCGTGCCGGCCGATCACGTCATTGCAGCCACCGGTGTTTGTTCCAACTACAAAGAAGTATTGACGCCTGAACAATTTACAAAATGGACGCAGGCACAAACATCCGACAAACCGATAGAAATCGTCACGCTAGGCGAAGCACAAGAAAAAGAAAAGAATCCGGACAAGACCAAATTCAAGACCTGGAAATACGCTGCAGAAAACGTGAGGGATTTTGCCTGGGGAAGTTCACGTAAATTCATCTGGGATGCAATGGGCATCAAACAAAGTGAAAAGAACGTGATGTGTATGAGTTATTATCCGAAAGAAGCATACGCACTTTATTCAAAGTATTCCACGAAAGTGGTAGCACACACCATCCGCACGTATTCAAAATACACCATTGATTATCCCTACCCGACCGCTATCAGTGTGGAGGCTGCAAACGGAATGGAATACCCGATGATCTGTTTCAACTATGGCAGAACCGAACTGGACGGAACCTATACAGAAAGAGTAAAATATGGAATGATCGGCGTGATCATTCACGAAGTCGGCCACAACTTTTTCCCTATGATCATCAACAGCGACGAACGTCAATGGAGCTGGATGGATGAAGGCTTGAATACCTTTACTCAATTTTTAACGGAGCAGGAATTTGATAATAATTATCCTTCTTCACGCGGACCGGCAGACAAGATCACTGACTACATGCGTTCCGAAAAAGATGAACTGGAACCGATCATGACCAACAGTGAGAACATCAATAACTTTGGAGCCAATGCTTATGGGAAACCTTGTACAGCTTTGAACATTTTGCGCGAAACCGTCATGGGACGGGAGCTTTTTGATTTTGCATTCAAAACTTATGCACAGCGATGGGCCTTCAAACATCCTACCCCTGCGGATTTTTACCGAACCATGGAAGATGCATCGGGAGTGGATCTCGACTGGTTCTGGAGAGGCTGGTTCTACGATACAGATCCAGTTGACATTTCTTTGGACAGCGTAAAAATGTTTACTGTTAGGAATTCCAAAGAAGTTCCGGAGAAAATAGAAACCTGGAAACGCCCGGAAGCAAGGACCAACGACAATTTTCAGCACATTTCAAGAATCCGCAACAAACAAAACGGAATAAAATTTCTAGTGGATACCGATACCGCCCTGAGGGATTTTTATTACTATAATAAACCTCCGGTGATGGTGTATCCGGATAAAATAAAATACAACGCAAATGCAAAACTGAACGTTGTTTCCGATGAAGAGATGAAAGCTTTCGCCAACAATTTCTATTATGAGTTGGTATTCACCAACAAAGGCGGATTGGTGATGCCTATCATCATTCAATGGAATTACACCGATGGGACCAGCGAAACAGAACAGCTCAGCGCCTATATTTGGAGAAAAAACGAACAGAAAGTCGTGAAGACCTTTGTCAAATACAAAGAAGTGAAATCCATTTTAATTGACCCGTTCAAAGAAACAGCCGACATCAACGAAGAGAACAATTCCTGGCCGAAAACGATCAAACAATCCCGTTTTGAAGTTTACAAAGCCAAGCGCGGAAGCCGTTACGATACGAACGATGTGAACTGGATGCAGAGAGCGAAGAATAAAAAGTAATCAATGAACAAGGAAACTCCAAGACAGATCCTAAACCGGTTTTATACTGAGAATCATCTTGATCAGGATGGAGGGAACAGCAAGTCTTACGTAAAGATTGAAGCGAGCAAAAGTTTTCATTTTTACATTCCAAATTTTGATGCGCGTAGAAAAGCTGTTGCCATTCACGACATTCACCACATCCTTACGGGCTACAAAACAACATTCAAAGGAGAATGCGAGATCAGCGCATGGGAAATAGCTTCCGGTTGCAAAAAATACTGGGCTGCTTTTTTAATTGACACGAGCGGAGTGATGCTGGGTATCCCACTTTATCTTCCGAGCGTATTGAAAGCCTTTGCAAGGGGCAGACGAACAAAAAACCTCTACGGTGACCTGCCACCGATACAAATGGTGATGGATACAAAAACGGAAGAATTGCATAAAGAGTTGTTGCTTGATAAATATCCTTACGATACAAAAGCCGGTTGGGCAGATGTTATTACTTTAGGAGGATTTGCAATCTTTGGACTCATCTATTCGCTATTTCTCTTTCTCACGCTTCCAGTGATCATTATATATTCAACTATTATCGCCTTATTTGTCGACCGCAAAGCCTAAAACTCCACCTACGCAGCCGTTTCAAATTATTCTCTTCGCGTCTTTAACGTCTGTTAGAATCGTTTGATTTGCATAATAATACATATATTTGATAAAACTCAAAAACAAATAAACATGAAAAAACTGAATCTTCTTTTCATAATGATAGTAGCATTAGGAACTTTGTGCAAAGCACAGATTATTGGTGTGAACTACGAAGACAAAATGTACAAAGCATGGACAACTTCTAAATTGTATGTCGTAAAGACTACAAATGATGATGTGAATGCAAAACTGGAAGCTGCAGCAAAAGCAGCCTTTCCAAATTTCGCCTCTGCTGTAACGGAAGCAGAAGCTGACAAACTAATGGACAACGAAGGCAATTTCTTCTTAACGGTTTATTATTTTGGGCAATACAAGTTCAAACAAAACACCTGGGACAAATACAATTTTTCAATCGGCATCTTTCAAGGTAAAGCAAAAAAACTTCAAAAAATTGAAATCCTTAAGGACCATTTAGTAAAATACGATTTCTTGCCGGTCGCGCCCAACATGAACCTTACCCTTTTAGTCGCTGCAGCCCGTGAGGCATATACTAAAACGGGCTTAGACAAAACTTTTAAGCCGGAACCCAATTTAATTTCAATGATCCCGTCGACAGTCATTGGATTCAAACAAACACTTGATGCTTTAGAAAAGACATCTGGCATTTCAAAACCAATTGACGTATATAAAGCTGTGGCAAAAACCCTCCGCGAAAAGGCCCCAATGCTTAAAGACAAAACGCTTTTAGTATTAGACAATGAGATTACTGAACCGTTTTATGTTGCATACAAATACAAAAAGGAAAAAATTCAAGTGAACGATCTCAGTAAATTAGACACAAAAGATAAAAAGTATTGCATGCTAATCTATACGATAGAGCCTGGAACTTCTATCAGACAGATTTCTGTTCTTGATTGCGAAACAGGTAAGATCATATTTCAAGATTCCGGAAGAACGGCCACAACGGGAGACAAAATGTCGAAAAAATATGCCGACAACATGAACATGGCGGTTGAAGGCAAGAGTTGGGATTAAGAATTTTATAAAGCAATAAAAAACCGCAATAAGATCTATTGCGGTTTTTTTTAGCTCGTATGATCCATCACAATCACCCAGCGTGTTTCCGTTCTCCGCCAAACCAAGGTAAAATAACCGCCAACATCGCCTTTCTCACGTTTCAAAAACCATTTTCCGACAACCACTGCAGCGCTCGTAGAAACTTCGTCTATGCTAAGAATGGTAAAATCCAATGTTCCCATCGTGGCTTTGTCGGGATAATTTTTTTTGTAATTGTCTAAGGTCTTTTGCCACCCGTAAGTAATTCCACTCTTGCCAATAAACTTCAGACTGTCGCTTTTAGAATAAGGATACATAAACCCTTCCAAATCGCCTTTGTTCCAAGCCACTTCCTGATCGTCCATTAATTTCGTGATGATCGCTTTCACATCCTCAGTTTGAGAAAAAGTGTTCATTGCAAATAGTATTAAAGTGAATACTAAAACTTTTTTTTTCATTTTATTTGAATTTCATGTTGCTATTCAAGTCCAAACCAAAGGATGAAACAGAGATGACTCAGATGAGGCGGGTTTCTTAAAATTTTCTTTGATACTCCAGCCAACAAAGCAATGTTCTAACCACCAATCACCACCGTCGCTCCGCCATCCCCGGCATCTGTTACCGGAGCAGAATCTTTAAACGTACGCGTATTGTTATCGGGAGTACGATCTATCAACTTATTATATGGATCTATCCCCACCTTCTCTGGCTCATCATTCACGATGATCTCAAATTCCATTTTATTCTGTGTGATCTTTCGTTTTTTCAGATACAATTCCGTTTCTGTTTTCTTTCCTTTCACATCTTTAGTTCCGAATACACCAATATCAATCCAGTCGCCGATGGCCACTTCTTTCATTTTCCCAATGCTATCGGCCTTTTGTTTCTTACATTCCACCAAAATTTTGACCAGGTATTTCCCGTCCTTGGTTTTTGTATAAGAACATTTTGTCGTTTTGTTCTCGTATATAGTAATCGTCTCGAACATGTCGTTAATGATGTATTTCAGACTGTCCGGAGTTGCCGCGCGGATAAAACTCAGGAATTCAACGGAATTCGTGTAAGGAGGTTCTTGATAGCCGACTTTCTTGATGTATTTCGCCAAAGCAGCGTTCAATGAATCTTCCCCAATGTAATCTCGCAGAGCATACATCACAACACTTCCTTTGTTGTAATGAATGTATTGTTGATTCTCACAAAGCATCAACGGTTTCTCTTTCTTGCCTTCCATCGCGCGGCCTTTCAGATACGTATTCATTTCGTATTTGAGGAATTTCTTCATGGCCGGTTTTCCGAATTCCTTTTCCATAACCATCAATGCCGAATATTGGCTCATGGTTTCCGACATCACTGTAGCTCCCTGAACGTTTCCGCCGATCACTTGGTGAGCCCACCACTGATGCGCCACCTCGTGAGCAGTCACATAAAACGGATAATCCACCGATTCCGGATCTGTTGTATCTACTTTCGCGATGAATCCTATCCCTTCCGAGAACGGAATGGTATTCGGGAAAGATTGAGCGAATCTTCCTTGAATCAAGGAGAATTCCAAAATGCGAACCTGACGATGTTGATAAGGACTGAACTCCACAGTATAATAATCTAATGACTTTTTAATTCCATTGATCATCTTATCAATGTTGTATTCGTGCCCTTTGTGGTAATAGATCTCTATGGCTACGGGCTCTTTATTCATTGAAGCAGCCGGCGGGACCCATTTATCACGCTTCACTTCGTAGCGGGCCGAAAGGAAAGAATAAAAATTTAAGATCCGACAGTCCATTTTGTAGTGGAAATATTTCCTGCCATCCAGCTCCCACTCTTTCAACAAATATCCCGGAGCCAATGCGATCTGATCTTTTGATGTGCTCATTGTACATTCAAAATCTATCCAATCGGAATCACTGGTGATGTAATTGTTCTTTAAGGCGGTGGAATCATTTACAGCGGCCATACGCTCCTTTTTCCCTAAACCGTATTTTTTACGGTCCGAATCATCTGTTAACTCGGAGCCTTCCGGATATCCGAAGCTCGGAAGGAACATACTGTTGAAGAAGGTTCCGTTGTAGACGATGGATGTTCCTGCATCCGAATTTTTAAATCCTTTCGGGAAATAATCCAGCGCAATAGTCACTTTCATCGAATCTCCCGGTTGCATCTTTTTTGCCAGCTTGTAGATCCTGAATCCTGCATCTTTGTCATCCAATGCAATGGACGCTTTGTACTCAGGAGCAAATTCCAGAACAGAAACGTTCACTTCAGAATACAAATTGAGAAGCAGACTGTCGATTGGCTTGTTGGTCTTGTTCTTAATGAAATAATATCCCTTCATCTTCACTCCGCGTTCTTCCGGAAAGATGTCGACGCTCCAATTCGCAGCAGTAATGCGTGGCTGAGGCGTCTTGCTCAGGCTTTTGTACTTCTTTTCAAACTCTGCCTGCATTTTTTCTGTATCCTTTTGGGAAATATTCTTGTTTAGAATGTTCGTATTGTAAAAAATAAAACTACCGAACAAAACAAAAGTCAGAACACTCAAAGTCATAGCCAATTTTGCCTTTCCATTAAATGCTCCTTTGGCAATTCGTAATCGAGCTTTCACTCCTTTCTCTTTCCCTCTGCTCCAAAGCAAATGGGAAAGAATGATCATGATGAGTGCGAAACTTACCCAATAGGCTTTAAAAATCATGAATGTATAAACCTGATGTCCGTAGCCGTTCATGTCGGAATAGGGCATGCGTGGCCCACTGCTGTTGAATTGATAGAGACCGCTGTTCCAGCCCAGTATGCCAGCAGCTATTGGCAAAACCATGATGAGCAAAGCCGAGATTGTATACCCGATGAATTTCTGGTTGAAGAAAACCTGAAGTGCCATCGACAAAGCACACAATAATGCTAAGCCAATCAATTTGAATCCGAAGAGTTCCTTAATGTATAACAGCACTTCAACGTTGTAATAGTTGCTCGACAATTGAATGATGATTCCCGTCACCATTATCACAAGCAATAAAGTAGCCTGCATCATGACCAGACCTGCTAATTTTGAAAGGAATGATGTGCTGGATGCAATCGGAGAAGCACCAACCAATTCGTCCACCTTTGAATCCTTTTCTCTCCAAACCACGACACCGGAATAGAAAACAATCAGCAAAGGTGCAAACAGGATAAATACTGCATTGCTCACCTGCAATACTTGATGAGTTACCAGCATGGTCGGAGTCCCATAGATCTGAACGGAGACTTCCGATACCACTGTCAGGATGAGGGCACTGAGCAGCGCTATGATCAGAAAGAAGATTGTTTTTGTCACTTTTACATATTCAAATTTCGCGAGGAACCAGATCTGTTGCAGACTGAATTTGAAAGTATAGATCGGATTGACCTTCGGAAGATCCGCCAATGAAAGCAAAGGAGCTGAAGGAATTGATTTGATCTCCGCTTTTTTTCTTTTGAACCAGGAAAAAGAAATCGGGTTGTTGAACTGAGAGAATTGAAATCGGTAAAAAGTAAAACCCGTCAGCGCCAAGGAAATTCCCATCCACAACAAACGGTTGTACAATAAAATTCCGCTCATCGGAAGTGCGAGTGTATTTTGTTCCTCGGCCGACCAATATTTAGTTGCGTTATTCAAAGCCTGATCACCAAAAGGATCCAACAAGGCTGCCAGGTTCTGATTGTCGATATCCGACAATAAAATTGGAGAGACTCCTTTCAGAACCAAAAGCACTATAGCTCCAACATAACCAGAGATCATGTTCCTTGAAAAAGTCACCAAGGAGAAAAAGATGGCGCCCACCAATAAAGTGTTCGGAACGACGAACAGAACAAAAGGCTGAACGTAATTCATCAGATTAAACGGCCCCAATCGTTCTGCATCTACTCCGAATATAACACAAGTGACCCAGTGACCGAGGACCGTTGCCGAAACCACAAACAAAGCCACTAGAAAAGAAGCGGAGAACCTTCCGAACATGTAACCGAATTTGGTAATCGGGTTGGTGAACAACAAAGGATGCATGTTGTATTGAAAATCCTTGTATACTGCCGGAGCAATGATCGTGATCAGGATGATGAGGGAAATGATTCCCATCAGGTCGGAGTTAAGAGCGTTCAACACCTCAGCAACAGCTTTCGCAGAATTGATGGTAGCATTCGTTTCCTCAGCACCGCCAAGCAATCCGGCTATGGCAGAAGTAATGAACAGCGACAATCCGAAGAACACCAGAAAGAAAATATAAGTAGCCGGCTTTTTCAGCCAGAGATTTAATTCGAATAAGAAAATTTGCTTGAACATGGTATAGGATTGAGATATGAGTATTGAGACTGGAGACGATTAATGTGAATTACTAAAGAAAAAATTTTCTCAAATCCACATCTGACATCTCAGATCTAATTCGTAATCGTTGCAAAATAAACATCCTCCAGATCAGCAGTCAACGGAGCAAAAGAACCATCCGGCTGTGTAGCGCTGTAAACGTGTATCTGAATCTTTCCTTCTACCACTTTTGTGGAGATCACTTTGTGAGTGGTCTTGTTTTCGGTCAGCTGTTCCTTATCGATCAGTTTCATCCAAATTTTGCCCTTCATATCTTCTATCGTCTGGTTTGGTTTGCCATACAACAAAACAGTTCCCTGATTCATGATGGCCATGTTGGAACAAAGATTCCTCACATCTTCTACAATGTGAGTAGACAAGATGACGATGATGTTCTCCCCGATTTCGCTCAACAAATTATGAAAGCGATTTCGTTCCATCGGATCCAATCCTGCCGTAGGCTCATCCACAATGATCAATTTCGGATTTCCAAGCAAAGCCTGTGCAATGCCGAAACGCTGACGCATCCCTCCGGAGTAATCTCCGATGTTTCTTTTTCTTGCTTCAAAAAGGTTAGTTTGATTCAGCAAAGCCTCGCAAATTTCTTTACGCTCCTTAGCATCACTGATCCCTTTCAGAATGGCGAAATGGTTGATCATGTCCCAAGCCGAAACACGAGGATAGAAACCGAAATCCTGAGGCAGGTAACCTAAGACCTTTCTCACCTCATCTTTCTGCTTGAGCACGTCCATGCCGCCCAGCGTGATACTGCCGCTGTCTGCTTCCTGCAAAGTAGCAATAGTCCGCATCAAAGATGATTTTCCTGCTCCGTTGGGCCCGAGAAGACCGAACATACCACTGCCAATCTCGAGGTTGATGTTATTCAATGCCTTCAGGCCATTGGAGTAGGTTTTTGAAAGATTTGTGATGGATAGATTCATATGGAAGATGTATAATGTATGATGTTAAATGGAAAAGGGTTAAGTGTTAATTTAATAGCATGTCGAAAGGTGTGACGAAGAGCTTTCTGATTTGTTACAGGTCAGGAACTACCTTCGTGATGGGCGAAATTTTTAATGGGCTGATGATTTGCTATCATGGATTCCGCCATTTGTTATTTGTTAATGGTAATTCGATCGCACAATTCAAAATACGCCTAGATTTTGCCATATTGTTGGTCGCTGATGCAACCTTTTGGGTTCATTTCTCATCATAAATATAGTATTTTGAATCATCTGAGCTGAAAAAAATTTAACTATCTTTGTATTAACAAATTATCCCTATTAAAACCCAAGAAAATGAGTAAAAAAATCATATTGACATTCTCGGCGATTGCTTTGTTCTTAGTAGCAACAGCACAGGAAAAAAGGACAGAATCCTGGCCAAATGGAAACAAGAAAAGCGAAGGGATCACTATCGGAAAACCTCTAGAAGCAGGTGCATCCAAAGAGGTACAGTCACGCCAGGCAGCAAACATCATCCGCGACGGAAAATGGAGCAACTGGTACGAAGACGGCAAGTTGCGTTCTGAGGAGTATTATAATAAAGGAAGCATGACCGGTACTTGGAAAGTATGGCATGAGAACGGGCTACTCGAGTCCGAGGTCAACTTTACTGCGGGAACAGCGGCTCATTTCTATAAAAGCGGAAAGAAACACAGTGAAGGCGGTATCGCTGACGGAATGGTAAGCACCGGAAAATGGACCGGCTACCACGAGAACGGCAACAAGAACTACGAAGGATCTTATACCACCGCCGGACAAAAAGACGGAGTTTGGACTTGGTACGATGAGACCGGCAAAGTAATCGGAACACAGACTTACAAGAATGGCGAGTTGGTGAAATAAGCCACAATTAATTATAGAAAAAGCCCTACAGAAATGTGGGGCTTTTTTGTTGTGTTCCATTTGTCGCAGATTACAAGAGTGAACAAATCCCCTCTCCTTTGAAGAGGGTTAGGGTGAGGTCCTTACGCAAAAAGCCCCGCATTTCTACAGGGCCTTTCTCTCACAAACATTAAACTCAAAAAACTATTTCACTTTTCCTTTATTCATTGTTACTCCATTATTCATCTCATTCATGATGGATACGGTCTCGTGCAGGTAGATGTCTTTTTTCAAAGCTTTGTACCAGTCTTTGTTCTTATTTACTTTCACGGTATCGCTTTCAGGGAAAGCATCTGCTTTCAATGCCTGCACATCTATGCCTTCGATCTCTTTATCGAGTGCATCCATCTTCTTCGCTTCTGCTTTGTAAGCTTTTTGTTCAGCCACGTATTTATCGAAGTTCAAAGAGACATTGGTATTGTCTTTTTGTTTTTTCAAACGTTTTGCTGCATCGTTAAGGATGGCAAAGCCAGGATTGTTCTTCACGCGCTCAGCACTGTTGGATTTCAGCTGTGAAATAGAATAACCCTGTTTCAAAGTCTGATATTTCGCCGGGGTGATCTCGTCCCACTCCATCGGATAATCCTGCTCCTTTTCACCCTGGTCCAATAAATAATAAGGATCCGGTAATACGACATCTGGAATGACACCTTTTAACTGAGTGGTTCCTCCGTTGATCCGATAGAATTTCTGAGTGGTGATCTTCACTTCACCCAAAGGCTTGATGTTGGCATAAGCAGGAGGCAGATAGTCATCCAGGTTGAAGAAACGCTGAACGGTTCCTTTTCCGAAAGATGCGGGAGAAGTTCCCACGATCAATCCTCTGTTATAATCCTGAATAGCTGCGGCAAGGATCTCAGACGCTGAAGCGGAATTGGAATTCACCATCACCGTCAAAGGTCCGTCATACACTATTCCTGATTCTCTGTCCTCCAACACCTGTGCTGCTGCATTCTTTTGTTTTACCTGGCAAACTGGTCCTTTGTCGATAAACAGACCGGCCATGTCAACCACATCCGGCAACGAACCGCCACCGTTGTAACGAAGATCCAAGATCACGCCGTCCACATTCTCTGCTTTCAGTTTTTCCAGTTCTTTCTTAATGTCTTTAGAACAGCTTCTTCCACTTTTTCCTGAGAAATCAGCGTAGAAAGAAGGCAGCTTAATATAACCGATGTTCTTTTTTCCTTTTAAGATCACGGACTGTGCGTAGGAATC
Source organism: Bacteroidia bacterium (assembly GCA_046594925.1). Classification (GTDB taxonomy): domain Bacteria; phylum Bacteroidota; class Bacteroidia; order 2-12-FULL-35-15; family 2-12-FULL-35-15; genus 2-12-FULL-35-15. The sequence continues at coordinate 2,295 of JBKJQG010000306.1, read as the reverse complement.
TTCCAAAACCACAATGTCTCGGATGATCGGGATGATCAATACACTTCCGTCAGGCTTTTTGACTGTCAATCTCACTTCTGTTCCTTTCTTCCCTCTCACCAATTGTACAGCATCGTCCATTTTCATGTCGACCACGTCTACCGGTTCTGCTTCTCCTTGTGCTACTTTTAAGATGATATCTCCGCCTTTCAGTTGCCCCTGTTTATAGGATGCACTTCCCGGAACGATGCTGCTTACTTTGATGAAGCCGTCTTTTTCCTGAAGCTGTGCTCCAATTCCTTCCAATTGTCCGGTCATGCCGATGTCGAAATTCGCTTTATCCTTAGGAGCAAAGAATTCTGTATGCGGATCATAAATTCCTGCTATGGCATTAAAGTAGATGGCGATGCGGTCGTTGCGGTCGAATTCCTTCAGCCTTTTGAAATAATCATCATTGCTTTTAAGAATTTTCTTGCGGGCTTCCACTTCCAGCACTTCTCTGCTTTTCAGGGTCACGGTATCGCTTTTTTCGTGGGCTTTCTCCTGGTTGTCCATCATCTCCACTACGCGGGCGAGCGTCTGGTATTTCAGGGATTTTCTCCAATCTTCCTTCAAAGCCTCTCTGTCTTTTGCATAGCCGATCTTCTCTGCATCCAGCTGAATGTTCTCTTCCACCGTAAAGTCAAATGGTTTGGAAAGAATGTCGGTATAATAGACTTTGGCTTCTTCAACCCTTGCATTAATAATGTCGAAGGATTTATCAAAAAAGGTAAAGGTGGCTTTGTTGATGTCGTCATCAACCAGTTTTTCGTAGGATTTGAGTTCGTCCACATCGGACTGAATAAGGAACTTCTTATTATAGTCCAACCGCTGCAGGTAAAGCTTGTATACTTTCTCTGAAAAGTCGTTATCAATGACATGGGGTGAATAGTGAACACTGTTCAGACTCTGCATCAGGATCTGATCGATGGCCTCTTCCTTGTCGGACTGAACATTTATGATGGTTGCTGATACCAGCGCGAGTGCTGCGGGTATGATCAGTAGTAGTTTTTTTGATATTTTCATTTTACGAATTTCGAATTATTACCCCGAAGGGGCTCCTATGGAGCTAATTTACAAATCTGTGTGTTACAAAACAATCTATTTATTTAAATCTTAATGAATCTTTTAAAGAAGTAGAAAAGATCTCTCTTCCCATTTTTGGTGCATTGATGTCCATGTCCCTGAAATTGGTCTCATCGTTAGCTGCAAACTCTTTGTTCTCATCTCTGTCGATGGAGGTTTTGATCAGGATCTTCTGGGTATCGGCGTAATATGAATATTCAAGGAACTGCTCATCATCCGGCGTGATCTGAGTCATGTTCTTTCCGAAAATGTCGGAGATGAAAAGCATCACGGGATCCTTTGAATTATAGACCGAATCCAGGTTGAAGTCCTTCTTCACGACCCTGTAAAAGATCATAGGCTTGGGAAATTCCTTGTGGGTGGCGAAGGATAAAATGTGGATGGTATCGGAAACGAGCGGGTAAGTCAGGCCTGTTTTCCGGTCATAGAAAAGGATGTTTCGGATATCGAATTCGTTCTCATTACCGTTCAAATACTCGGTTTCAGCACTGCTGTCGAGATAAGAACCGCGGCTATTCATCGTAAATCCAAGCACTGCTCCCTTTAGCGCTTTAATGACCTCGCTTCCTTCAAAGATCTTAGGTTTGTAATTGGTCCCGACCGGGAAAAAGGAAATGTTCTCCACTCCACAATCCAGAGGGTTTCCAATGATCAGAGAAGCTGACTTTTTTGCCTCAGGAGCCACCGGAGTCACTTTTACGGGCTTGCCGCAGGAGGCTAAAACCAACCCGAAAGTCAGTGGCAGTAAGAACATTTTTAATTCCATAGATCAGATTTGAGAGGGGTCATTTTTATACGCAGACCCGGAGTTTTTTTTGTTAATTTGACAGACGGTTGTTTTCAGGTTTAACTCCTCCACTTAGAGCATAAAACGAGCCGAATTCCATAATTCCAGCCCAGTTTTTTCTCGCAGATTTCGCAGATTTTCGCAAAAAAAGGTAAATCCCCTTTGCATGTGTATTTGTGCAGTCTATAAAATCTGCGTGATCCGCGAGCAACCTCTTAAATCATCCTTTCAAATGTACTCATCTATAACGCCTCCTCCTCCTGAAAGTTATCCAAATAAATATTATTTAACATTTTATAACAGAATGTTTTTTTGCTATACATTTACATCACGAAAACACCACACCTATAAACTAACCTCACAAAAAATTTCCTAAAAAAATGTCAAAACGACTATTAGTGCTC
>JBKJQG010000157.1:0-5087 GCA_046594925.1 Bacteroidia bacterium | reverse complement strand
ATTCTTATAATCCTTCATTTTATAATACACTTCACCCAAATTGCTTTTATTCAAAGCCGCATTTCTCAGATCGCCCATATCTGTTTCCATTTTTATACTTTCGACATAATACGGGATGGCTTTCTCGATCTCCTCCATTCCCAGATAAACGATACCAATATTCATCAGGCTTGACGCAATACCTGAAGAGTCTTTCATTTCCTTACGGATCTCAAGTGCTCTTTGGTGATATTCCAGTGCTAAAGGAAACTTCTTCAAATCGGAATACATGGTCCCGACGTTGTTCAATGCGGCTGCAAGATTCCGCTGATTTTTCCCGACCTTTTTCCCTTTGTCGTTTTCCGCGACCTTTTCCAGCATTACCAGCGAGTTCTTGTAATAGGTCAATGCAACTTCCGGCTTTCCCTGATCAGCATAGAGAATTCCAAGATTCAAATTAGTCGCGGCGATTCCGCCTAAATTATTCATTTCATCAAAAATCCGGAGAGCTGATAGATAGCTGCTTAGAGCCAAGGTATATTTCCCCTGCACGTGGTTGGCAATTCCTATACAATTAAAAGAATTACTAACCTCGGTGCTATCGCCTGCCTCACGGGCAAACTTCAAAGCTTCCTGTCCATATTCCAAAGCACGTTCGGGCTCGGTGAAACGAAATTCCACCGACAGGTCTGAAAGGGCCTGCGATTTCTTCAAAACGTTGGAGGTGGTTTTAACGAAAGAAATAAGACTGTCGGCATGTTGATTCTGTGCATCAGAGCAAACCAAAACAAAAAACAGAAAAAAGAAAATAAGGCGTTTTTTCATTTTGTAAATTTAGTTAAAAAGCAAATGAAAGTGGTTGGCTATCCGCATTAATAAATTAAGCTTTATAAATACTTGTAAAATCCTTATACTTGTAAAATGATTCAACAGCTCCTGCCCGTTTTTATAACCGTCCGTTGGATTGACATCCTGGACATTGTATTGGTGGCCATCCTGATCTACCAGCTGTACTATCTTGTAAAAGGAACGGTGGCCATCAACATCTTCGTGGGGATCATGTTAATCTACACCTTGTGGATCATTGTGAGGGCAGCAAACATGCATCTTTTCGGAAGTATACTCAGCAAATTCATTGACGTAGGTTTCATAGCGCTCCTCATCGTTTTCCAGCCTGAACTTCGTCGGTTTCTTTTGTTTTTGGGCACCTCCGACATTTTCACCCGGGGCAAGATCGGGAAGGGATTGTTTGATTTTAAATGGAACGTAAATACAACTCAGACGCTCGACATCAATTCTGTGGTGAAAGCCTGCAAGAACATGAGCGAAAACAAAACGGGCGCCATCATCATATTGACCAAGGAAAACGATTTAAAATTTTATGCCAACACGGGTGATTCTATTGACGCAAAGGTTTCGGTGAGAATGATTGAAAGCATTTTTTACAAGAATTCTCCATTGCACGATGGAGCCATCATCCTCTCCAAAAACGTGATTGTCGCAGCCCGCTGCGTGCTTCCCGTAACAGAGCACGCCGATTTTCCTGCACACTTGGGAATGCGCCACCGTGCAGCAGTCGGCATCACTGAAAACACAGATGCAATCGCCATTGTAGTCTCCGAACAGACAGGAGAAATTTCTTATTCGGCAGAAGGGGAATTAAAACATGCAGTGACGGTGGAACGCCTCAGGGAACTACTTGAAAAGGAATTCAAGTAATCTTACTTCCCTCCGTTCTTCTTTTGAAACTCCTTGATCAGCTCCGCATCCGATTTTCCTAAATTATTGATGGCCGCTTTTGCATCGGCTGCATAGCGCCCTTCTGGAAACTTCGCGAGCAATTGTTCATATACCACTTTTGCTTTTTCGTCGTCGTTCAGGTAATTGTCCAGAACAGAAGCTTGCAGGAAATAACTTTCTTCGATCAATTTGTACTTGGGATATGTTTCGCAGATGATCTGATAATTGGCATAAGCCTGAGGATATTGCTGAATCGCTGTAGCGATCTCTCCTGACTTAAAATAATAATCCGGGGTGATGGAGTCTTTTGGATAATTAGTAGCGTATTCGAAATACATCTGAAGTGCTTGTCCCGCCAAAACTTTATCGATTTGAGGATTACTGTGCATTTTTTTCTCAAGTTCTGCGATGCTGCTCTGCAAAGCTGATTTCGGATCTATTGTCTTTACTTCTTCGACCGGTTTTTCTTCGTTTCCGCAAGAGGCCAGAAACAAAGAGATGATCATCAACAAACTGAACTTTTTCATTTTATTAAGGTGTATCATTTGTTCGGAAAACGCATTTTATAAGTGACACTTACTTTTCCTTTGGAGATGTCGGTCAGTTTCCCTTTCAGCAATCGGCGGCGGAGCGGACTGATCCTATCGGTAAATAATTTCCCTTCGATGTGATCGTACTCGTGCTGAATCACTCTTGCGGCAATGCCTTCGTAAGTTTCTTCAAAGGGTTTAAAGTGCTCATCCACATATTTTATGCGGATCTTAGGCTTGCGGTATACGTCTTCACGGATCTTGGGAATACTCAAACAACCTTCATTAAAAGCCCACACTTCCCCTTCTTCCTCGAGAATGACCGGATTGATGAATGCTTTCGACAACTTGCCCAACTGTTCTCTTTCTTCTTCAGTATATTCGTCTTCATCATCCTCACTACGCTCACCGTTCACAAAGGGAGTCGTATCCACAAGAAACAGACGAATGGCCTTACCGACTTGCGGCGCAGCAATTCCAACACCCGAAGAAGCGTGCATGGTTTCGAACATGTCTTTTATCAACTGATCCAATCCAGGATAGTCTTTCGTGATCTCCACTCCTACTTTTCTTAGCACAGGATCCCCGTATGCAATGATCGGTAATACCATTTTTCGTTATTGGTTAATCGTTATTAGTTAATTGTTATTGGTTAACTGTTATTGGTTAACTGTTATTGGTTAACTGTTATTGGTTAATTGTTATTGGTTAACTGTTATTGGTTAACTGGTTATTGGTTAATACTTAACCTTAAATAGTTGTTGGTTGATTAGAAATTACTATTAACCATTTCCCCATTAACCAATAACGATTAACCATTTCCCCACTAACCATTTCCCCATTAACTTTTTGTCCATTAGCTTTTCGTTCTTCCCATATAACTCTGCAAAATAATCACAGCACTGATCTCATCCACGAGTTCCTTATTCTGCCTGTCCTTCTTCTTCAATCCGCTGTCGATCATTGTCTGAAATGCCATTTTGGACGTAAATCGTTCATCCATTCTCTCCACTTTGATCTGAGGAAAGGTGCGTTTCAGATGCACCACAAAAGGCTCAATGAAGCGCGCCGATTCCGATGGCTCGTTGTTCATCCGCTTCGGCTCTCCCACCACGATGCACTCTACTTCTTCCTTGCTGATGTATGTCGTTAAAAACTCGATCAGGTCCTTGGAATGAACTGTTGTCAATCCAGTAGCAATGATCTGCAAGGGGTCAGTAACGGCTATGCCGACTCTTTTGCTTCCGTAATCAATTGCCATTATACGCGCCATGTGCAAAAATAGCAAAAATTTGCTCTCTGCCCTTATGAAATCAGCAATCTAACCACAGCAAAAAATGAATATATTTGCAGAAACCGATAACCACTTTACACAGCCCAACTAATGAACTGGTGAACCAATGAACTGGTGAACTAATTAACCAATGAACCAATAAACTATTGAACCAAATATGCAAACCATCATAGAAGCAGCCTGGGAAAACCGGGAATTACTGAAAGAGGAAAAAACTCAAAGCACCATCCGTGAAGTTATAGAACAGCTTGACAAAGGCAAACTGCGTGTTGCAGAGCCCAAAGGAAACGAATGGCAAGTGAACGAATGGATCAAAAAAGCGGTGATCATGTATTTCCCGATCCAGAAAATGGAAACGATTGAATGCGGAATTTTCGAATACCACGATAAAATGAAATTGAAGTCCGGATATGCTGAATTGGGCATCCGCGTAGTACCAAACGCTGTAGCCCGTTACGGAGCATTCCTTGCAAAAGGTGTGATCATGATGCCGAGTTATGTGAACATTGGTGCTTATGTCGACAGCGGCACCATGGTAGATACCTGGGCAACGGTTGGTTCTTGTGCGCAGATAGGAAAAGACGTGCATTTGAGCGGTGGTGTTGGAATTGGCGGCGTGCTGGAACCGGTTCAGGCAGCTCCTGTCATTATTGAAGATGGATGCTTCATCGGCTCCCGCTGCATTGTCGTGGAAGGCGTTCACGTGCAGAAAGAAGCTGTATTGGGTGCTAATGTTGTGCTCACCAAATCGACAAAGATCATTGACGTGACCGGAAGCGAACCTAAAGAATACAAAGGATTTGTACCTACACGTTCGGTGGTCATCCCGGGATCTTATACCAAAAAATTTCCTGCAGGAGATTTCCAGGTTCCTTGTGCCATCATCATCGGGACAAGAAAAGAAAGCACCGACTTAAAGACTTCTCTTAACAATGCTTTGAGAGAGTACGACGTTGCTGTTTAGTTAGGAGTTAGGAGTTGGGAGTTAGTGTTAGGAGATAGAATACCCAGCTAATGGGAGGAAAGTAGAAAATTGATTTTTAGAATTAAGAATTTGAAGTTTCTTATCATACAAACAGCTTTTATTGGTGATGTGATCCTTGCGACTGCTGTTGCAGAGAAATTACATCAGAAGTATCCTGATGCGCGGATCGATGTGCTGCTGCGGAAAGGCAATGAGGGATTGTTTTCGGGCCATCCATTCATCCAGAATGTTCTCATTTGGGATAAAAAAGAGAGCAAGCTCAAAAATCTTTTGACGATCACGAAGAAAGTAAGATCCAGCAAATACGATCACATCATCAACCTCCATCGCTTTGCCAGTTCGGGATTCATCACCAGCTTTTCAGGCGCAAAAGAAACGATCGGTTTCGATAAAAATCCACTGTCCTTTTTGTTTTCAAAAAAAATAAAACACGAGATCGGAACCCTGCCCACCATACAGACAAGCGGGAAACACGAAACAGAGCGCAATCAACAACTGATTGCTCACTTAACGGATGCAAATGCGGCAAAACCGAAATTGTATCCCTCTGATAAAGATT
>JBKJQG010000263.1:0-6523 GCA_046594925.1 Bacteroidia bacterium | reverse complement strand
GAAGCTTTTCACATTGACTCGGAGAAATAATATGATCATGGCTTCCACCAACAATAAGTACAGGACAACTAATTTTGGATACCCGATCCAAATTTGATTGGCCATCGTAGATCTTTTTCTGTGCGATCAGGTTCTCCCAATCTGTGGAAATGGTAGAATCATTGTACCCATAGGTTTTAAGATCCATATTGCTGTAATAACGTTCAGCATTGGCAGGATCGTACCATCCAACATTCTGAACCCGCACGATCTCATATTCGTCTTCAAGTGTCAAACGATTTCCCGCTTTCAATTTTTCTATTGTTCTCAAGGCAAGCGTGTCGTTGTTTTTTAGTGCAATAGGATATACAGCTTCTGCTCGGTCCAACCACAACTGATTGGCGTCCGAAAGTGGACACACGAGCAAAAGCCTGTTTACCTTTTCCGGGTACTTCAAAGCATACTCTGCAGCAACCGCCCCACCAAAGCTCCAGCCTAAAATCGCGCATTTGTCTATGTCCAGGTACTGCTGAAGATCATAAACATCTTTTAAATAAAGTTCCATACTGTATTTATTCTCGGGAAGCATTCTCGTGGACAAACCATTTCCTCTTCTGTCGAACAAGATCAAGCGATACTTTGCCTTCAACCGTTCGCTAAAAACTTGCCATTCGTATGAGGTACCGTCAGAACCCTGGATGAAAATGATTGCGGGTTTATCGACATTGCCCTTGTCTACAAACATGATTTTGACACTGTCGGTTGTTGTATAGTATTGAGGGCTGACAGTCCGTTCCTTCTTCGAACAGCAAGTCAGAAATATCATGAATGACATCAAGAAAATATATCTCATAAAATAAAAGGTATCAATGTCTTCGTTGTATTTTTATACTCTAAATATTTAGTACCAAACACTTCCATCAGCCATTTCTCTTCTTTTTTCAGCTTCCACCAAAACGAAGCAAAAACAATGGCGACGGCGATCAATCCACGGTAATCTCCAACGATGATGGCATTTCCAAAGAAGAGCAACAGCAGTCCGGTGTAGATGGGATGTCTGACCAATTTATAAGGGCCCTTTGAGATCAACTCGTGGTCCTCTTTCTTCTGCACAGACAAACTCCAGTTCCTTCCCAGCAAATACCTCGACCAGCAAGCAATGATAACTCCGGCTGTACAAAACGCAAGTCCGGTAAGTCCAACGAGATCAGTATGCGGTACAAAATTCTCGCGGATCAAGGCGTGTCCGAACCATTCACCCGGACCAAGCAGATACATCGCCAGCAAAAGCGGAAGCCAATAAAAAACAAAACGCTTGTAGAGAACTTCTTCGTTTGCAGCTTTCTTGCTATTAATGGCCGAAATGGCCCAGTACGTCAGTAACAGTCCCCAGGCAACCCACAAGGCAATCTTAATATACTCACTCATATTCAATTATTTTCCTGATATTCAAAATGGATTACGTTTTCTCCGGCAGCTCCGGCAGAAAGATAAAATGCTATCGCATGTTCGTCCGAAACATCGGCTTACACCATCAAGGTAAGACCTAAGATAGGATTTATTTCAGTCTCATAAACAACTTGATCCACCACAACTTTGCTTTTGTGTGAGGAAAATATTTCAAGTTCAGCTCCAGCCAGGTTGGTTTCTCCAGGATGCTTTTGAAATGGGAGAAAGTCTTGAATCCGTGCTCGCCGTGATAAGAACCCGTTCCGCTTTCACCCACGCCACCGAAAGGCATTTCCGTATTGCTGATGTGCATCACTGCTTCGTTTATTGCACCGCCACCGAATGAAAGCTCATTCAGAAGTTTGTTCTTCAATTTTGTATTGGAAGTAAAAATATAACAGGCGAGCGGCTTCTCTCTTTCTTTGATCTTCGCGATAGCATCTTCTATGTTGTCGTATGTTAAAACTGGAAAGATTGGCCCGAAGATCTCTTCTTTCATCACTTTGTCCTCAAAACTCACATCTTTCATTAACGTGGGCTCAAAATGCCTAGTTGCTTTATCGTAATTTCCTCCGAAGCAAACCTTTTCTTTGTCTAACAAATTTGCAAGGCGAACAACGTTCTTAGCGTTGATGATCTGAACATAATTTCCATTTAGAACAGAAAATTGTTCTTTTAAAATTTCATTTCTTGCAAGTTCTATAAATTCATTCTCCAAAGTTTTAGGAAGCAACACATAATCGGGGGCAATGCAAGTTTGTCCGGCATTCAGAAACTTTGCCCAGATCAGTCTCTTTACAGTCACTTTCAGATTGCAATCCTCAGTAAGAATGGCAGGACTCTTTCCACCCAGTTCCAGCGTGACCGGTGTCAGGTTTTTTGCAGCTGCCTGGTACACAATTCTCCCTACCGGGACACTTCCTGTAAAAAAAATCTTGTCGAAGCGTTGTTCCAACAAATGAGTTGTTTCTTCAATACCGCCTTCAACTACCTTAAAAAACGCCGGATCAAAATTCTCGTTGATGAGCTTTGCTATGGCTCTGCTGGACTCAGCGGGCAATTCACTCGGCTTAAGAACGACCGTGTTCCCGGCTGCAATGGCTGCAATCGCCGGAGCCAATGATAATTGATAAGGATAATTCCAGGCTCCAATAACCAGACAAACTCCCAAAGGTTCAGGAATGACATAACTCTTTGCCGGAAAATTTAATATGCCTGTTGCAACTCTTTTTCGCTCCGACCAAGTTTTTATCTTGGCAATGGCTTCATCGATCTCGATGTAGAGTAAAGCCAGCTCAGTTGTGTAAGTATCGAAGGTGGATTTTTGAAAATCGTTATAGATGGCTTGACTTAAGAAAGGCTCATTTTTTTTTATGAGCTCTCGTAATTTTTTGAGCTGAAGAATTCTGAAACCAATGTCTTTGGTTCTATTGGTGTTGAAGAAGGTTCTTTGAGCAGCAATTGTTTTTTTCATACTCTATTAATATAGAAAAAAAAGCCCCTCTGATTGTTCAGAGAGGCGTTTAAAATGTGTTAGGGAATTATCTCAAATCTTCTATCGAGACTCCTTTATGTGCTTTTGTATCGAAAACAAAATCCGTATCGGCTATTGGTGTGCTGCCTGCGAAGGTTTTGATGGCGTAGGTTTGAGTGCTTCCGTCCTTCATCATCATCTTCACGCTGCTGATTTGTTTTTTGGTTTTATCGATGATTAATTTAATGGTGTGAAATTTCTTCTTATCCGGATTGGTAGGAAACAAACTGATGGTTTGGGAAGCGGCATCTTCACCCTCAAATTTATATTTGAAGCCTTTTTCGTAGATGGTGAAGATGGAAGATGGGTTGACTGCATCGTCACCGCCTATTTCCATATCTTTAATCTGAACTTCATTAGCATCTTTTATGTAATCCCAAACTGTTTTGCCATCGCAATAAATTTCGTGCCCGGGAATCTCTAATTTGTACTTGGAACCTTTTGTCTGGATCTTCCCGCTTTGAGTATCCTTGGTCTTATCCTTTTTCTCAACGATCCAGGAGAATTCTGCTTTAATGGTAGTGTAAGCTTTGGTCTTAACACTTAAATCGTCCAGCACTTTCTTTGCTTTGGGATCCTGATCTTGTGCGATTGCACTTATACTTGTTATAGCCAAAAGGGCTAAAATTGACATTTTCTTGAACATTTTCTTTTCCTTTTTAGTTTATTCTCTTATCACACTTCGACTAACTCTTTGTGAAGGAAAGTGTTTCAAACTCTTTAGATCGAACCACCCAGACACTTAGTCATCTATTCTGTCTTATTCAAAAACTGTTCCAAAGATAACATATCTTTAATTAGAACCTCCCTGGCTTTTGACCCCTCAAAAGGTCCGATTACGCCTGCAGACTCTAGCTGGTCTACGATGCGGCCGGCACGGTTGTACCCCAATTTCAGTCTTCTTTGCAATAAAGAGGCTGAACCCTGTTGGGTAGATACGACAATTTCGGCAGCTTGGTTGAACAAAGCGTCACGTTCTGATGGGTCGTCCATTTTACCACTTCCTTCACCATTCTCATCCACGTATTCAGGCAACATGAAAGCGGTAGGGTAACTGCGCTGACTGCCAATGAAATCGCATATTTTATCTACTTCCGGAGTATCCACAAAAGCACATTGGAGACGAATAAGGTCATTTCCGGTAGAAAGCAACATGTCACCTCGTCCGATCAGCTGATCAGCTCCACCGGAATCGAGAATGGTGCGGGAATCGATCTTGGAGGTCACGCGAAAGGCAATCCGGGCCGGGAAATTGGCTTTGATCGTTCCTGTAATGATGTTTACCGAAGGACGTTGAGTGGCAATGATCAAGTGAATCCCGATCGCTCTGGCCAACTGCGCCAAACGGGCAATCGGTGTTTCCACTTCTTTCCCTGCAGTCATGATCAGATCGGCGAACTCATCCACCACCAGAACGATGTACGGCAGAAATTTATGTCCGTTATTAGGATTCAGCTTGCGTGCTATGAACTTGGTATTGTATTCTTTTAAATTCCTTACCTGCGCATCCTTCAAAAGATCGTAACGCTGATCCATTTCGATGCAGAGAGAATTCAAAGTATGAATTACTTTTTTGGTATCTGTGATGATGGCTTCAGCACTGTCCGGCAGTTTTGCCAAAAAGTGGCGCTCAATTTTATTGAACAGGGTCAACTCGACTTTCTTAGGATCGACCAATACAAACTTGATCTGAGAAGGATGTTTTTTGTAAAGCAACGACACCAAAACAGCATTCAACCCAACCGATTTCCCTTGTCCGGTTGCGCCAGCCATCAACAAGTGAGGCATCTTCGCCAGATCCGTGATGAAAGTTTCGTTGTTGATGGTTTTCCCCAATGCGATCGGAAGATCCATAGTTGTGTTTTGGAATTTCTCGGAAGCAATAAGTGTGCGCATCGGAACCATCTCAGGGTTGAGGTTAGGCACTTCAATCCCGACCGTTCCTTTACCTGGTATTGGAGCAATGATACGGATGCCCAGTGCCGAAAGCGAAAGAGCAATATCATCCTCCAAATTTTTGATCTTCGAAATCCTCACCCCTGCGGCAGGGATGATCTCGTAAAGTGTAACAGTCGGACCAACGGTGGCTTTGATTTTCTCAATTTCAATTCCGTAATCGCTGAGCGTCTTAAGAATTCTGTCCTTGTTAGCATTCAGCTCTTCTGTATTGATGACAATATCTTTAGAGCCGCCGTAATTTTCCAATAGATCCAAAGGAGGAAATTGATAAGTTCCTAAATCGAGTGTAGGATCATATTCTCCCACCTGATCCACCAATGCTTCAGCAATTTGTTCGGGAGTCAGCTCTTGTTCTTTCTCTTCTCTTTTTTCAACAGTGAACTGCACGGCATCCGCTTCCGCAGAAAGCACCACTGGCTGAACCTCCAGAGGTTTCACCACTTCTTCCACAATGTCGTGCTTCTTTTCGTTGGTGATCTCCAATTCCTGAGCAATGGGCTCGACTTCTCTCACGATCTCGAATTCTTTATCCTTGTATGTGTTCAGGGGCAATTCTTTTTCTTCTTCCTCTTCCGTCACATTGAGTGTAGTCGAAGTGTCCTGGGCGACAGGATCTTTTTTACTTAAGTCCATGGAGATGTTGAAAGCGGCCACCAGATAAACCAGCAGAACGAAACACAGCAATACACCGGTTCCAATGAATCCAATCACTGCATTCAGCTGATTGCTGATCGTGAATCCGAATGCGCCTCCCAGGTAGAACAAGGCGTCATGAAAAACAAAACCCAGGGCAACTGAAATAAAGATCAGGAAGAAAAAACAATTGATGTAAGCTTTCTTCAAGTTTAGCAAATCAATGTTGAACGTGATCCTCAAACCTGTAAGCATTGCCAGAAAGGAAAAAATGTAAGAAGATATTCCGAACCACTTGTGCATAAAAACGTGGGAGAGCAATGCTCCGAATTTTCCGAGCCAGTTGTTCACCACCACATCGGCAGCAAATAAGTCGCCCATTACTTTGTCTTGATCGGCTTGCCAAGTAAACAAGAAAGAAGTGAATGCTATTGCCGAGTAAATGGCAATGAGTAAAAGTGAAAGGCCTACGATCTTCTGGAAACGTTCGTTCCGCGCAAATGCAAAGAGGTTATCTATTTTTTCGGAGAAAGAAACTTTATCAGGATCTACTGTCGTTTTTTCCTTCTTAGCTTTTGGCTCTTTGGCAGTTTTGGTGTCAGCAACTTCTTCCTTTTCCTTTAAAGTATTTTTTACTGTATTTTTTTTAGGCTCAGCCATCAGGAAATTAAAAATTATGAATGATAAATTATAAACGCGGAAGCCACATTTATTCCTTCAAAATTAACAAATGGGCAGGGGCTGAGGGGCTGGAAGTCAAAATCTTATAAACGTGGTATTGTTAATAGAGAGAAGGAAGGGGAATTGAGGAAAGAAAGGGCTTGATTGGAGGAAGGAAAAGGGTGGAATAAAAAAATGGTTAACTGAGCATTACCTCAATTAACCATTTCCCAATTACTCTTTTTTCCTTTAAGCCTCTACTTCCCTCCCATCATCGATTTCTGAAGCTCGTCGAGGGTTGTTTCTTTG
>JBKJQG010000004.1:0-5028 GCA_046594925.1 Bacteroidia bacterium | reverse complement strand
CCACCGAACGACCCGCGAACATCTCTAATTTCGGAATATTAAAATGAACCAAAAACTCATTCCTATGACGCAAATAAAACCAAAACATGTATTCATTGTCGAAGATGATGAATTGTATTCCATGATGCTGGACTATATGCTATCAAAAGAAAGCATCTATGAGTTCGTTAGTTTTAAAACCGGTGAGGAATGCATCAAAAACCTTTACTTGAATCCCGATATTGTTGTTCTTGATTACAGTTTACCCGGAATGAATGGTTATCAGGTGCTTCAAGAAATAAAAAAGCAAAACCCATCCATCCACGTGATCATACTAAGTAACAATACAGATGCAAAGCTGGCGGTCAAACTTTTGAAAGCCGGAGCAGACGACTATATCCTTAAACAGGAACATGGAGAAACACAGCTACTTGCAAAGATCGAAACCATTTTGAACAGAGATACGTTCGAAAACATCGATCAACAGCGCAATAAAACCAGATCGATCCTTACAGGTGCCTTTGTCTTCTTTGTTGTTATTATTGCGCTGACAGTCGGATATTTTATTTTCTAAATGAGTAAGAAAATGACCAAAGCCTGCATATTAAGTTTTTGTTTTTCAGTAATTCTTTACTTCATCGGGATTTCTGCCGAAGTATATTCTAAAAAAATATATCCTGCATCGGTTGAACAATCTGAAAATAAGATACCAGGTGATTCAGTAAATAAGAAAAAAACAGACAAATCAAAAACAACAGCCGTCTGTTTCTGCGAAAAAGATTCCGCTGGTGCCTACCATGCAACAGGCCTCGTCAAAAGCAATTCCAAGGAATACATCCAAGCCATTGCTTGTTATAACAAGGCACTGGAACTCGACTCCGGATATGTAGCTGCTTACCTGAACAGAGCTTATGCGAAAAAACAATTGATGGATTACAAAGGTGCCCTTGCTGACTATAACGAAGTGATGCGGCTGAAACTGTCCTGGGAAGAATCTTATGAAGCCTATTATAACAGAGGGCTGACCGAAGCAATGCTATCCAACATGAAAGCAGCCATGGCTAATTTCAATAATGCCATCAAGATCAATCCAGAATATGCCGATGCGTATTTCAACCGAAGCATCATAAAAGGAAGGATCGGAGATTATCCAGGAGAACTCGCCGACATCAACAAAGCCATTTCATTGAACCCATCCGATGCCAAGGCATATAACAGCAGAGGGATTGCCAAAAGCATGATGGGCGATTATTCAGGGGCGATAAAGGACTATACCAATGCAATCAGTATAAACAATAACGATGCTTCGTTTTATTTCAACCGTGCATTGGTGCTTTTTGAACTCAAAGAATATCTCAATGCACTCAATGACTTCAACACGGCCATAAAGTTGAGTCCGGACGCCGAAGCGTATAACCGTAGAGCGAATGTTCGATGCAGACTAGATGATTTCAAGGGTGCTTTCGAAGATTACAACGCGGCAATAAAGCTACACCCATCCTATTATGTCGCTTACCTGAACCGTGGATATCTGAAATTCGATCTGAAAGATTACAAATCTGCCATCGAAGATTACACAATGGCCATTAAGCTGAAACCCGACTATTCGATGGCTTTCTATGGCCGCGGCCTCGCCAAAGGAAAGTTAGGCGATTATAAAGGAGAGATTCAAGATTATGACATGGCGATAGAGTACAAACCTGATTATGAGAATGCATATCACCACAGAGGATTGGCAAAATACCAGATGGGTGATAAACGCGGCGGTTGCGATGATCTTAACAGTGCCGTGAAATTAGGGAGTGATCAGGCTTATGCTACTTTAATAGAACGTTGCAGGTAAATGGACAATCATATACTAAAATTAAAAGAACATGATAAAAAGTAAAGGCCGAATTTTTTTGATCTTTCTTTCGGTCTTCTTTCAGCTAAATAAACTAATCGGACAGATCGAAGTGGAAGAAGAACCCAAAATGCTTTATTGGGAAAGGACGCATGGTCCAGTAAAATGGAAGGATAAGCAGGATTTTAGGGACGTGTTCCACAAAGACAGATATCTGCTTGGAAAAAAGAGGATCATCGGAAACATCTCCTACAATACTGGACGCGTTTGGGTAGATGACTATCAGAACAATGAGCGTCACAGTGAAATCAGAAGTTCACTGGGTTTTTACACACGCATCCGATTTTTTGAGGAATTCAGTTTCAACACGACTTTTTTCTTAAATTTTAACAGCAAGGCATCTGCCCGTTGGATTTCCGATTATACTTATTCCATTGGACGCTATACCTGGAAGCCAAAGAGATTCAATTTCGGATATGAGAATTACGGCAACAATAAATACAAAGATAATTTCCATGACTTCTCACAGAAATTTCTGGAAGGGTACTATTTTCTATCCTACAGCCACAGTCTTTCTCAAAAACTGAATGACGCGATAAAACTTGACAGTACAACCAACGTCAAGTTCACCTACTTTGCGCGCTACTCAATCCAATACAGAGATGAGTACAACATTGTTCACCACGAAGGAAAACCCACAGTAGGAGCCGGTTTGCGCCTAACCCTTTTCTGGAATCTTTATGTCGAAGGAGCCACCTATTTCTATTACAAACCAGAAATTCAACAACAGTTCTGGGATCCTGATTACACCTATGGCTTTGGTTATTTCAACTACAAGTCCTTCCGCCTATCCCTTACTTATGGAAACTGGGTGGTCAATCGCTTTCCCGGAAAAGAACAAACACATCCGGAATACGGATTTTGGGACGGCAATTTCCGTATGGTCTTCAATTGGAGGTGGTAAGAGATGTTGGCAATCGGACCATATATTAAAATGCTTTGGCTTGTTTTTGTTATTTTCATTACAAGCAATCAAACAAAAGCTCAGCTCAAATTTCTCATAGAAGATTTTGAAGGCTTTGCTGATGGAACTACTGACCTCCGGCTGAATGGAGTGTTTTCCTACGGAAACATTAAGCTATCTGTAGAGAAAAGCAACTCGCAGTTGTCTTATTCAGGCGACCGCTACCTGAAAGTAAAGAGAGACGGAAAACTCAATTATGGAGGTTGGGGAAAGGGCATGAACATAAATGTTATGCTGGATGCAGCAACAGACTTTTTGAATTTCTATATCTACCAACCTTCTGGAAACGATACAAACAGCATTAAGATACAATTACAGGATGATGACAACAATAGCAATGCCTATGAAAAGGAAAAAGACGATGTGTGGGAATATCTGCACAAAACAAACAACAAAAATGATTGGCAGTTGATCTCTATCCCTCTCAGTAAATTTTCTGATTCAAACAAAGCTGGTGATGGCAAATTTAACATCAATTATAAAGAAGGAAAGCTGCTGACTATATTGATAAGCTTTGTTGATTCTAAAAAACCAAATACAGGGCAAAACTGGGCATTCGACTTTATTTGTTTTTCAAAAGGAAAATTACCAACGGGGAGCAATCGGTTTGACGCACCGGCGGCCGCTTTGAACGACCATTGCAGCTTGGGCGCTTGGTCGCAAGAAGGCAATTCAGGTACATTTACGGACATCTCAAACACTTTTGAAAATTACTTTAACGCTTCCTCAAACAAAAAACTAGGAGTAGTTCATTTTTTTCAGCCATTTTCATTTGACGGAGGAAAAACTCAGAACTCCTACCCGTCCGTTGAAAGGATTAACAAAGTGTTGCATCAGGGTTATCTTCCGATGATAACCTTGGAAGATCACTTCATTAATATGAATCCTGGCACCAAACAACCCAATTTGTACAGCATCATTGAAGGGCATTTTGATCCCTTTATCACCACTTGGGCAAAACAGATTAAACAAGTGGATGGAATTGTTCTTTTAAGAATTCTGCATGAATTCAATGGCGACTGGTACCCCTGGTGCACAGCTAATAATGATAAAGACCCTGCTTTGCTAATCAAGGCTTTCAGGCACATCCACGACATTTTTACAGAACACGAGGTGACGAATGTTAAATTTATTTGGTGTGCAAATGCTCTCTCCTATCCGCAGGAGAAGTGGAATTTTGTGATGGATGCTTATCCAGGGAATGACTATGTTGACATTGTCGGAATGGACGCCTACAACGGTGCAGGAAAAGCAGCAATCTGGAGATCATTCAGAAAAGAAGCGATCGAAAATTATTTCATTTTGACCCAGGCGCTTCCAGACAAACCATTCTTCATTTGCGAGATTTCCTCTCGCGAGCGCTGGGATTCCGAACCGGCCAATAGTCAGACCAAGTCAGAATGGATTCGGGATATGAGCAAAGCACTTAGTACCGACATGTCGAAAATAAAATTATTGGCCTGGTTCAACGAGAATGGAAAATTCAAGATCAATACTTCCCCCGAGGCCCAGCAGGCTTACTCCGTATTCATCTGGAACAACGCTTATTTTCAAACCGGCACTGATCATATTCATTCTCTGATTAAAAAGTAATGTGCGCAGGAACATAGCTGACCATTGATTTTCTGCTTTAAGCGACCGAAACAATTGCATCACCGAAATAATGAGAAAACCGTCTGTAGCCTGAATAAATTTGTGGGAGAAATTCAGGAATCCCATTCATAAAAATCGTAAAAAATTCAAAAAAAAATGAAAATTGAATCAAACAAACGAGCAATCACAATCCTTGCTATGTTAGTTGCAACTGCAGTGGTGGTCTTTCTGATCGAAAAAAAAATTCTCATCAAAGAAAGCAGGGGATCCACGTTGAGTCTTTATGAATCTGTAAAAGGCGTTGACGCTATCCTACTGCTGATCGAAGATTTCGAAGGCCTCAACTCAAAGGATTCAGTGCTTTTGCCAGATAGTACATTAAAAAACAACGGCTTCTGGACGTTCGGCAGTGCGAAAGTACAAATAGATCACGACTTGGTTGACCACAGTCCAATGTCGTCTGAATCCGCATTGATGATCGAATGGCAGGGAGAAGACAAATTCGGAGGATGGGGAAAAGGTGTGGGCGCCAACATTGAACTCGATCCTTTGACCGATTACATCAACTTCAGGGTATATTTTCCTGAAG
>JBKJQG010000002.1:0-36368 GCA_046594925.1 Bacteroidia bacterium | reverse complement strand
CGCAAAAGTCCGTCCACGCCATCAACAGGATCCGTTTTGGGAAGCGGAATTCTTTTGATGTTCTTATCTGCTGCAGGACGTTCTTCTGCTTTACCGTAGTTCATGTCGAAATCTTTTCCCGGAGGATAAGCCCCAACACATTTGAATTTATTTTTGGGTGTGAGATTCTTGTGAGCGACTCCGGCAGGAATGATGATCACGTCTCCTTTTTCAAGTGTGATCTTTATGCCTTTCGCACCGCCGAGTAAAATGGTCGTACTGCCTTTGTAAACTCCCATTACTTCGTGTGAAGTGCTGTGGTAATGGTTGAAATGAAAGATTCCGTCTTTCCAGCCATGAATCCAGTTGTTCTTTTCAAACAAGCGGAGTACAAAACGGCCGGCAAAGAACCTTGGCAGTTCCAATGCATTTTTATACAAGAGCACGGGAAGCAAAGCATTATTCGGAAAACGTCCGTCGTCTTTGAGGAAAAATTTCTGAACTATATGTCTTTGGGTCTGCAGCATAGCGTTGAATGAAAATATATAACAAAAATAAAAACAGCTTTTATTGGCTTAGATAGATATTCGACAAGGCGGGAAAAAGAATCGTTGAGACCACTGTCCGGAGCCACTCATTCGCGGGTGGGCGGGATAAGGGAAAAATCCCTATCTTAGAGGAAGCTTTTTATTTTACGGCTCTATTCTACGCTATGTTCAAGGACTTCTGGCATAAAATCATCAACCGCGGGGTAACGCCCGGCCTTGATTTTAACATCCGTAACAAGATCAGGATCTTCAACTCCTCCATCTTCGTGATCGGCTGCCTCTATCTTTTTTATACGCTGATAGGAATGCTCCAGGCACAATATACTGCTGCGGCTCTGACCTTCTTGGCATATATGATTACAGCCTCCTGTCTTTATTTAATGACCATCCGTAAATATGAATTGGCTTACCACACGACCGCTATTCTAGGCATACTCTTCCTCTTTACTTTTTCCATGCTTTATGGTGAAACAACCGCCACTCACGTGTACCTGCTTTTTATTCCGATCGCGGCATTGGTCCTGTTCGATAATTTTAAAATCTGTCTCGGCTACTTTATAGCCACCCTGGCCACCATCATTGCTAGCAAAGTCTTGTTCTTGTTCGTTTCTCCGTATTATCCAGCAGAACCCGTGACAACCGCTCTTGGCTTTGTCAACTTGACCATGACAGCAGCCCTTTTGTATATGGCAGTGCGGATGTTCAAATACGAAAACATCAACTATTCCAAAGAGATCAGCCAGCAGAAGGACGTTATCGAAGAAAAGAACAAAGACATTGTCAGCAGCATCCACTACGCAAAACGCATCCAACAGGCTTTACTGGCCTCGGAAACTTTACTGACAAAAAATCTGCCCGATCATTTCGTATTGTATAAACCAAAAGACATCGTCAGCGGTGATTTCTACTGGGCTGCCGAGGCTAAGGATGCTAAAGATGAGCAACTCAACAACAAATTTCTGCTCTGCACCGGGGATTGCACCGGACATGGAGTTCCGGGAGCCTTCATGAGTTTGTTGGGCGTGAGTTTCCTGAACGAAATTGTCATAGAAAGGAAGATTCTCCGTCCTGACCTCATCTTCAATCACCTGCGTGACGACATCATCAAAGTGTTGAATCCTGCGGGAACACTGGATGAAGGAAAGGATGGAATGGATGCTGTACTTTGCAGCTTTGATTTTAAAACGCTAGCCCTGGAATTTGCCTGTGCAAACAATCCTCTTTGGATCATCCGCGAAGGGAAAATGATAGAGTTCAAGCCCGACAAACAACCCATAGGGATGTATGAAGGAGAAATCAAAACATTTACCTTGCAGACCGTCCAATTACAAAAAGGAGATGTGGTTTACACCTTGACGGATGGTTATGCTGATCAGTTCGGAGGAACCAAAGGAAAAAAATTCAAGTACAAACACCTTCAAGAAACTTTACTTTCCGTTTCAACCAAGCCGATGAAAGAGCAACACGCAGCGTTGGACAAAATCATTGAAGACTGGAAAGGTCTACTGGACCAAGTGGATGACATATTAATCATTGGTATAAAAATCTAAATTAATCATAATGAAAAAACTTTTATTTTGCTCAAGTCTTTTTATAGCAGCACAAACATTGAACGCACAAGACACGATGCTCTTGTGGGAAAACAGCATCGGCGGCACCAGCGATGATACCGGTTATTTCATTGAACGAACTTCCGACGGAGGATCTATTGTTTCCGGCAATTCAAAATCGGCAAATGGAGACATGGCTTCCAACTTCGGCGACAACGATGTGCTGCTAACGAAACTGGATGCCAGCGGAGCAACTGTCTGGATAAAAAACTTAGGAGGAACACTTTCGGACGAGGGATATTCCGTTCACCAAACGGTTGACGGAGGTTATTTGGTCACCGGGTATACACGTTCCTCTGACGGCCACATTGCCAGCAGTCAAGGATTGAAAGACATCTGGGTAGTAAAATTAAGCGGACTGGGAACCATCCAATGGGAAAACACTTATGGAGGAACAGCAGATGAACGCGCTTTTTATTCTACACAAACCAGTGACGGCGGGTACATTATGGCCGGTTATACAGAATCCAATGACGGAGACGTGACACTGAATCAGGGAAGCGGAGATGTCTGGATAGTTAAGATCGACAGTGCAGGAACTTTGCTTTGGCAAAAATCCTATGGCGGCACGGGCGGAGATTACGGCTATTTCATTTCAGAAACATCCGACGGAGGATACATCGTAACAGCCAACACCGATTCCAATAACGGAGACGTTAGTGGTTACCACGGTGGATTTTCGGATGTGTGGGTATTAAAAATAAACAGTATTGGAATTTTGCAATGGCAGAAATGTCTGGGAGGAACTTCCGATGAGTACACAACCGCTGTATACCAAACCGCTGAAGGGGGTTACATCGTCTGCGCTTACACGGCATCCAGCGACGGAGACATCACCAGTACACATGGAGATTTCGAAAACTGGCTGGTGAAACTCAGCGGAACAGGAAGCATCCAGTGGCAGAAATGTTACGGTGGAAGTTTTGCGGATGGTAATTACAGTTTCAAAAAAACGTTGGACGGAAAATACATCATTGCAGGTTATGCGTATTCCGGTGACGGCGATGTGGTTGGACAACACGGCGGCGGAGAAGCCGACTACTGGATCGTAAAAACAGATACAGCGGGAACACTGGAATGGCAAACCTGTTTGGGCGGAACAGGAAACGATCAGGCTTTTTCGATTTCACAATTGAGCGACAGTACTTATGTGATTGCCGGCTTGTCGGCTTCCACGAATGGTGACATCAGCATTCCTGAAGGTCTTGATGATTGCTGGGTCGTTCATATTGGCCCTGCTCCCGTCTTTACAGATGCCGGAACGATCTCCTCTGCTCCTTCTCAAAAAGAGATCAATGTTTATGTTTATCCAAATCCGAACAACGGAAGTTTCTACTTAAAAAATCTTCAGAAAAACAATCAAATAGAACTATTCAATGTAAGGGGTGAATGTCTTTTGAGGCAGACGGCAGCATCCGCTTCTCAGAAAATAGATTTTTCAGACATGGCAAAAGGAATCTATTTTTACAGAGTGAGTTCAGATACGGATGTTAAAACCGGGAAAGTGATCGTACATTAGCAGGACGTCGACACCGCTCGTTTACAATCTCAATCCCATTATACAAATATCATCAACCTGCTCCAGGCTGCCTTTCCATTCATGTAATGTTCTTTCGAGGATCTGCTTTTGTTCCGACATAGACAAATGGGCATTTTCCAAAAGCATACTTTTAAGCGGCTTGTATTTGAACTTTTTTCCTTTCAGCCCACCAAATTGATCGGCATACCCGTCGGTAAACAAATACAGGACAACACCTTTTTTTAACTTCAAGGAATGGGTAACAAAAGGAGTAGGCTTCTCCGTCCGCCCAATCGATTGTTTATGCGCAGCCACCTCACAAAGTTCATTGTCACTTACATACCACAACGGATTGTTCGCTCCGGCCCACCGCAGTTCGAAGGTTTTCGTATCAATGCTCGCCAGGGAAATATCCATCCCATCCATAACATCTTTATTACTTCTAGAAAACGCTTCAAGCACCAACTCTCTTGTTTTGTCTAATATTTTTCCAGGTTCAGTAATTCCAAATTCCAAAACGGTTCTATTTAATGCGTTGCTGCAAACAACACTCACCAATGCACCCGGAACTCCATGTCCAGTACAATCGGCAACGGCAACAAGGACTTTATCCCCAATTTTTTCCATCCAGTAAAAGTCACCGGCTATGATATCTTTCGGCAAATACATCACAAAGTTTTGAGCAAGATTTGTCTTTAGAAAATTTTCAGACGGCAAGATGGCCTCTTGGATCCTCCTGGCATAAGTAATACTATCCATAATCTCTTTCTTCTGCACGGTTAGCATCGAGTTAATGGAATTGATGAGAGTGTTCTGGCCTTGAATGGTCCGTAGTCGCTTAACCGACATGACAACAGTATATGCCAACACAACCATGACTAAAACAACCGCAATGATGATGTAATTTTTACGCTTATCTTTTTCCTCTTCCATCAATCTTCCTTTGGCAAGCTCTGCATTTTTTTCATCTATCTTTTTTGCTATCTCATATTTACTTTCCTGACGAAGAAGAGCTTTCGTTTGTTCTTCATTCTCCATAGCATTTTTTAGAGTTGCGTATTTTTTCAAATAGCTGTGACTGCTATCAATTTGCCCAAGTTCTTCGTAGATCAAATAAATTTTCTGACACAGATTGTATTGTTCATATTTTGCATTGATCGCATTGGCAAGCGTCAGTGCTTTTGAATAATTCGCCAGAGCATTCCTCCCCTTAAGAGCGTCGATATCAGCGATTCCACACAATCCGTATATCATCCCAAACTTATTATCAACCTTTGTATTTAGCATGTAAGACATTTGATAATAATTGTGAGATTCTTCCAAATCAGCTTCCAATTTATGCAAATTGTACTGCTGAAGATAGGAATCGCCCAGATTGATACTCGCAATAGCCTGCCCGATCACATCCCCGGATTTCTTGAAATAGAAAAGCGTCTTTTGGAAATAATACAATGCCGAATCGGTCTGCCCGGTTTCGATGAAGACATTTCCAATGCAGTTGAAGGAGATCGCGGTTTCCCGGGTATAATTTATGGAAACATTTAATTTTTGAGCTTTCCCGGCATGCTCCAGTGAACGTTCATAATCCTTTAACTTATAGTACAACTTACTTAGCCGATTGTGGATCATGATACAACCAACCCGATCATTTAACTGTTCATATACTTGTAATGCCTGAAAATAAAATTTGGAAGTTTGTTCATAGTCGCCCAGATCATAGTAATCGCTCCCCAACATCATGTAAGTAAATGCTCTATTGTCGAGGCTCACACTCTTCTCCTGCGCGATGACCAAAGCCTTATTATGATAATACAAGGCCAGTTTATATTCACTTTTATGCCAATAGACATACCCTAAATAATTATAGCAAAAGATTCTTTCTTCGGGATAAGCCCCCTGATTCAATTTGTCGGAGCGGTATAAATGCAGCAGGGCATTTTTATAATTGCTGATCCCTTCATAGTAGGCGCCTAAATAATTATTTGCATTGACCAGCTCTTTTACATCTTTACTTTCCGACACGATTTTTTTCAAACTATCAACCACGCCATAGTCCCCTTTTATTATAAAAAAAGGAACATTCCCGAAACAGAAAGATGGCGCGGAGAATAGAAAAACGACAGCAAATAAAATTCGATTGAAAAACTTGTTCATAATTTCAAAAACGACTTAAGAAGCTAAATATAAAGAAAATAACCGTTAGATTTTTCAATTTATTAGCCGTTTAAACCTGGACTATCAAAAAAATATTCTATAATTTAGATGCGCAATTAATTCCATAATCATGACAGGCATCCGGGCAGAAAACACAGTGGCAGCGACAGCCTCCAGGTTCATAAACAATACAAGCAAAAACGTTTTTCTGACCGGTAAAGCCGGAACAGGCAAAACGACCTTTTTGAAACACATCATCAAGCATACGTACAAAAATGCTGTGATAGTTGCGCCGACAGGAATTGCAGCCATCAATGCAGGCGGTGTCACCATTCACTCACTTTTTCAATTGCCTTTCGGAGCGTTCATTCCCGTGCGGGACGCTAACATAGCATTCAGCGAACACATCAAGATCAATACACCAGCGACTATTTTCAAGGGATTCCAGCTTCAGGCCAGCAAACGAAAACTCCTACAGGAATTGGAGCTGCTGATCATTGACGAGGTCAGCATGCTACGTTCCGACTTATTGGATGCGATCGATACCGTTCTGAAAAGCGTCAGAAAAAAGAATCATCTGCCTTTCGGAGGGGTACAAGTTTTATTCATTGGCGATCTTCTGCAGCTTCCTCCAGTTGTAAAAGAAGACGAATGGCGCTATCTCAAGTCGTATTACAAAAGTGCTTTCTTTTTTGACGCACAGGTATTGCAGCAGCACAAACCATTATACATCGAACTCGATAAGATCTATCGCCAGGAAGACAATGCCTTCATTTCCATTTTGAATAATTTACGCAGCAATCAGGTAACCGCATCCGACATTCAGAGACTGAATTCATATTACAAACCGGGATTTACGGCAGACGTGGCAGAGAACTACATTCATCTGACCACCCACAACAACAAAGCTGACACCCTCAACCGCGAGTCCTTGATGAAACTTGAAGGACAATCCTATTTTTTCAAAGCCCAGATCTCAGGAGATTTCAACGAGTACTCCTACCCTGTCGAAGAAAACATGGAACTAAAAAAAGGTGCGCAGATCATGTTCATAAAAAATGATCCGACCGGAGCACAGCGTTTCTTCAATGGAAAGATTGGAATCATCTCCTCCCTTAGCGACAATTCTGTTGAAGTCAGTTTCAGTGATGGCAGCAAACCTGTGAGCATAGAAAAATATGAATGGCAGAATATCAAGTACGCCATCAATGAAGCCACCAACGAAATTGAAGAAAAGATCAACGGAACTTTCAGCCACTATCCCATAAAACTGGCCTGGGCTATTACTGTTCACAAAAGTCAGGGACTTACTTTCTCAAAAGCCATCATCGATATTGGACAAGCATTTGCTCCGGGACAGGTCTACGTTGCGCTATCCAGATTAACCAGTCTCGATGGCCTCATCCTCTCCTCTCCCATCAACACTAGCAGCCTGAACATCGACAGTAACATAACCGCGTATTCAAACTTACGGGAGAGTGATGAAAAACTCAAAGAACTCTTCGAATCCGAATCACATTCCTTTTTTCAAAATTATGTCGTTGCCTGTTTCAACTTCGCAACATTACATCATGCGATGACGACACACATCGAGAGTTATCAGAAAGACGAGCAGAAGTCGGCGAAACAAAAACATTTCAACTGGGCCGTCGAATTGAAGAAAGAAGTTGAAGCCGTCCGCATAATTTCAGACAAATTTCTGAACCAGCTGCAGCAGATCTTCCATGCTAAGCAGCCCGAATACAAAGAACAATTGAAAACGAGGGTAGAAGCAGCAAAAAATCACTTCGCGCCCATATTAAAGCAATTTTCGAAAACCGTTCTGAAACAAATAGAAAACCTAAAGACAGAGAAAAAAGTAAAGATCTACCTGGAAGAGCTTGCTGAACTTGATGCATTGTTCTTTAAGCAATTGCAGCTCATTCACAAGGCAGAAGCCATGGTAAAAAGTGCTACTGAAAATTCAGAATTCTCGCGCGACAAGATCAACACTTCGGAAGAGAACAAAGAAAGAATAAAAGACCTTAATGAAGTCGAACTGAAACCAAAAAAAGAGCGCAAGCCAAAGAAGGGAAAAGAAAAATCAGACCTGCCTGCCGACAAGGCAGGGAAGAAAGAAAAAGTCGACACAAAAAAAATCAGTTACGACCTCTACAAATCGGGGAAAACAATAGAAGAGATCGCTACAGAACGCGGGATGGTAGTCATGACAATTGAAAGCCACCTCGCACATTATGCAGGCCTCGGACTTCTGGATGTGAAACTATTTGTGGAAGAAGAAAAAATGAAAAACATCATCACGGTAGCCAAAACGCTTGATACAGGACTTTTCGGTCCAATCAAACAATCCCTTGGCGATGAGTACTCTTATTCCGAAATCCGGTTTGCAATGGCTTGGTATCACAATTCTAAAAAAGGTGACTAGGTAACTAAGTGACCTAGTAAGTAAAGAGTGATTATCTGATTAACCTCCTACCCATTTACCATCATACCTCTTCCATCCAATAATTCCTTATATTTGAAAAGAACAAAAAAGCAAAACATGGCAGAAAGAAAACACCCCAAAGGATTACCATTTTTATTTTTCGCAGAAATGTGGGAACGTTTCGGTTATTATTTAATGATCGGGATATTCACATTGTATCTAAAAGATACGGTGGATGGTTTCAGCATGACAGAGGCGGAAGCTTCCGACCTTTACGGGACATTTATTGCTTTTGTATTTTTAACGCCATTCGTTGGAGGTTTACTTGCCGACAGGGTTTTGGGTTACCGCTTATCCGTCACCATTGGTGGTCTTATGATGGGTACAGGTTATTGTCTAATGTCGATCCACAACCTTCCGATGCTGTACATTTCGATGTTGCTCGTGATCATTGGAAATGGATTTTTTAAACCAAATATTTCAACTCTTCTCGGAAATCTCTACAATGAACCGAAATTCAAGGAAAAAAAAGATGCCGGTTACAGTATCTTTTACATGGGAATAAACATCGGTGCGTTTATCTGCAATTTTTTTGGTGCGGCGCTTTACAACATGATAGGCTGGGGCGCGGCATTTATAGCAGCGGGTGTCGGTATGTTTATTGGCATCATCATCTTCTGGATCGGGACCAAGCATTACAAACATGTGGACGTGATCAAACCTGTGGAAAAAGGTGACATGTCCCTCGGCAGGATCTTTGGAATTATCCTCTTGCCTTCAGTGATATTTGGGTTCATCGGTTATTTCTTAAATGGGATCACCTCTCCAAGCAATCCAAAAGGAAATTTTGTGGGTTCCGATACAACCGATGCATTTCTGTTGGGTTGTATCCCCATCATCTTCTTTTACGGAAGGTTACTCTACAAGTCACCCAAAGAAGAAAAACGTCCTATCGCGGCGATGTTAGCCATATTTGGAGTCGTGATCGCTTTCTGGGCGGTGTTCAAACAAAATGGATCAACGCTGAATACTTGGGCCGACAGGTATACCGACAGGGAAATGCCTACCGCCATGGTTCCTGCAATGAGCTCCCTGAAATTGGTACAAACGCTCAAATATGAGCAATCGGAACAACCGGTTATGGACAGTCAATTCCGTGTCAAGGATAAATCCTATAAAGAACTTTCCTACCCTTCTTATTTCAAGAACATGAAAGAAGAAAACAAGCCTCAGGACGGTGCTGAAGTAAAACTATTCAATACCAACTTGTTCCAGTCCGTAAACCCCTTCTGGGTGGTTGCTTTGACACCTTTGGTCCTAGCATTTTTTGCTTTCCTCAGAAGACGCGGCAAAGAACCAACTACTCCCGAAAAGATCGCTTTCGGCTTGGTGATCTCAGCACTCTCAACCTGGGTAATGTATGCCGGGGTAATGGAGAGTGAGAACGGGGCCATCAAATCTTCGGCCTGGTGGTTCATCTCCTCTTATGGCGTCATCACTATCGGAGAACTTTTTTTAAGTCCCATGGGACTATCGCTGGTTTCAAAGATGAGTCCTCCCCGTTTAACGGCATTAATGATGGGAGGCTGGTTCTTATCCACTTCGATAGGAAACAAACTTTCCGGTGTATTGAGCAGCTTGTGGGACGGCTACGAGAACAAAGCCAATTTTTTCTTCGTAAATTTCTGCTTACTAGGATCTGCGGCACTTTTATTGTTCCTGATGTTGAAGTGGCTGAATGCAATTTTCCGGGAACACAATGCAGAGGATACTCGAAATGACATGGGTGACGTAATCAACAGTTTAAAAACTAAGAAATGATCCGCAAACTATTTTATCTTCTTGTTTTAATACTGTCGGCAAACAAAGCCTTCAGTCAGGATGAGACTCCGGCAGTAGATACCTCGGATGCCGCTTCGAAGATCGTGACAGCTGCGAATTACAAATGTGATTCTGCGGTTGCGAATATCAAGAAGAATAACTCCAAGGTGGGGAACAAATTCTATTCGGAAGCGATCAAGGATTATAAAAGAGCCATCAAGCTGAATCCGAATTCGGCTGATGCTTTCTACAGGCTCGCTCTGGCGCAGACTCAAACCAAGGATTATAAAAATGCGATTTTGAATTTCGATAAAGCACTGGTAATCGATCCGGAGAAAGGTGATTTTTTCAGAGAAAGGGGTGTCGCACAAATGGGTCAAGGCGTGGATTCCATGGCCATTAAAGATTTCGACAAAGCAATCGACAAGAACTACGATGATCACCAGGCTTATTATTACCGCGCTCAAATCAAATTTAAAAGCAAAAATCCTGCCCCTGCCATAGAAGATCTTACACACGCCATCGAATCCAAACCCAATTACCAGGAAGCCTACCTGATAAGAGGCACCATCTATCTAGAAAGAGTAAAAGACTATGTTTTGGCACTCAGCGACTTTAACAAATACATTGAACTGAATCCCGACAACATACAAGCTTATCTCCTGCGCGGGAAAACGAATTACAACGGCGGAGCTTTCAAAACAGCAGAGAAAGACCTGAACAGGTACCTCGACATGGAACCCAACAACCTGGATGCCCTTATCACGCGAGGAGTTTGCAGGATCAACATGGCCAACTATTCCGGAGCCGTGCGCGATTTTGATGATGCATTAAAGATTGACCATAAGAATGTAATCGCTCTTATGAACCGCGGAACTGCAAAAGGCGCAATGAAAAATTTTACAGGAGCTCTGGAAGATCTCGACATGGCGATCAAACTAAAATTCGATTATTCCTCGGCGTATATCAACCGTGCTTTGGTAAAATACGTGAACCACGATAAGAAAGGTGCATGTAAAGATCTGGAAAAGGCGGATGCGCTGAACAATGAGAAAGCTACAGAATTGTTGCAACAATATTGCAATGATGGCAGGAAATAAATGAAAGATGTAAGATGGATGATGTAAAATGTAAATTTTCTCCTCCGTTCTAAAGAAGATTCTTCGCGCCTCGCAATAACGTTCTTTTAAAGATTACATAAACAATCGTTCGCTGTTCCCCCTCTTCCATCTTCCATTATACATTTTCCATCCCTAAAATCCTTCCAACTTCAATTCCTTCTCCCCCACTCTATAAACGGTTGTCGACTTATATTTCCCATCCGAGTAGTACAATTCTACAAACCCGCTTGCTTTATCATCCTGAAAAACTGAATTAAACCTGCTTCTTTTTTTTAAATGCGATAACTTACTTCCTGAACCGCTCACGATATACCTGCCGCTATTTTCCTTGAAAAATTGTAGGTTGTGTTCGTGCCCGGAAGCAAACACTACATTTTCGTAACCGTTTATCGTGGTTAATAAATCCTTTCGCATCCTCCGGTATCGGGGCGCCGGTAGATCTTGTGAAAACAATCTATTTAACCCGCACAACCCGAAGAGCTGAAACGGAGTGCAATTGATCAGAAACCGGAAAGGCTGTTTGAACCTTGAATGCGTACCATTCGAATACATGGGATGGTGCGCGGCAATAATCACTTGTTCGCCGTTGGCTTTTGCCAGGCTAAGCAGACTGTCGAGACGTTTGTAAAAAAGAACTTTCGTCTGTTTTTTTGTTCCGATAGTGTTCTTTTTATAGAAATGCAGAAACCATTGAGAATCCATTATGATCAAACGCAAATGATCGTCAAGCATCACGGTTGCCGGTCCGGGCAACCCGTTTGCAGGCAAAAAAGTTTCCTGATCTTTGTTCTTAACTGAACTATTTTTCTTTAGATAAGCTCCTACATATTCCTCCTGATCTTTCAACGTTTGCAAGCCATTGTGACGTTGTGCGTCCCAATCGTGATTGCCTGGAATGAAGTAAACCTGTCCCTTATACTCCTTCAGTATCTGTAATTGGGATTCCAAATGCAGAACGGATGCTTTGTTGTCTTTTTTCAAGCCATTCGGATAAACATTATCACCCAAGAACACAACCGTACTTTTGGGATTTGCCAGCAGTTCGTTCTTTAGCAGCAACAATGCTTTCCCTGGAATGGTATCCTCACCGGCATCGCCAATGAGATAAACCTTATAGGCCGCATCTTGAGCAAAGCCCGAAAAGCATAAAAAAAAGAAACTGATTTTTATCAGCTGTTTCATAGAAGCATTTTGATCAGGTAACTGATTAGCACGATCGCTACTGTTGAGATGAAAGAATACTTAATGATGGTTGCCCCGTTCCTGAATTTAAAGATCAGGTGTAGTGCGGTAAACGATAACGTAAAGATGGTGGGCAAAAGTGCAGGATACAAGTGTAAACTTTCCCCGAGGTTTCCTTTCAACAGCTCAATGAAAGAACGCTGCATGCCGCAACCCGGACAATCCATTCCTATCATAGCCTTGTAGGGGCAAGTCATGTAATGATCTTCCAGCCAGTGAACGATTGAATCCATGTTTAGAAATAAAAAAAGTCTCCCGATCGCCCGGGAGACTTTTTAAGAAGCTTATGCATTATTAGTATTTCATATCCCAAGGCATTCCGGAAAGTACGGATCCTATGATCGCAATGTAAACAATGAAGAAGATCAGATAACAAGCCGACAAGCACAATCCAACGATCGCACAAACTCTTCCTGCTTTCATGTTCTTAAAAGATCCTTCGGTATACAATCCCGGGTTTTCTTCGTATAATTTTTTTGCTTTTCCAGACATCACCAAAGCTATGATCCCTAAAATCAATCCGATGATACCGTAACAAAAACATCCAACTATGGAAATGATCCCTAACACCAAAACGGCGGTAGAATTTGGTAATTGCTGTTGTCCGAATTGCTGATTAAACTGTTGATTTACATTTTGCTGACTAGGAGGCGCTTGGTTTTCCATGAGAGTATCTTTTATTTTAGAAACCGAAATTAGTAAAGAATTCGGAGACGAGCAAAATTATTTACCCATTAAAGCCGAATGTAGCGCTAAAACCTGTGGAATCAATAGTTCTAGCTCGTCGTTCCTGACCACAAAATCAGAACGTTTTATCTTTTCCTCATCACTCAGCTGAAGTGCAATCCTTCGTTCTACCTCTTCTTTGGAGACACTGTCCCGTTTCATCGTCCTTTGCACCTTCAACTCGACGGGAGCCGTAATGAGTATGACCTTATCTACTTGTTTGTAAGCACCGCTTTCGAACAAAATGGCCGCTTCTTTCAAGACATAAGGAGTATTTTGCTTTTTTAGCCAGTTCTCAAAATGCAGTCCAACCGCAGGGTGCAGCACCGCATTCAATTTTTCCAGTTGGCCTTTGTCTTTAAAAACAATACCGGCCAGCTTTTTTCTGTCGACATACCCTGAGTCATCCACGATCTCTTTGCCGAAAAGATCCAGAATCTGTGCTTTCACATTTTTGTCTTCATCCAATAATTTCTTGGATTCATCATCGGCAGAATAAATGGGCACACCCAGCAGTTCAAACAACTTGCAGACAGTTGTCTTGCCGCTTCCAATTCCACCGGTGATTCCTACTTTCAACATTTATTTACGGATGATGTATTCAACTTTTTCAGTACTTAGCTTCACCAAACGCACGTTGGCAGGCGCTTTCAGCACTATCAGCTTGAGTTTATTGCTTCCCGTCTCGATCTTAGAATAATCCACAGCTATGCGGAAGTCGGAAGCATTTACTTTCCCGTAATCGTCAAATGCCACCTGGTATTTTACAAATACTTTGTCGGGAAAAGTTTTCAGATTTAGGCCATTCGGAAGGTTCTCCACCTCCACCGGCAATTCCTGCTGAGCTTCGGTGAACCTGGTAACGTTAATCCTGGCTTTTACCGTGTTCTGCGAAAATTCAACTTGTTTCATTGCAGGCGTCCGATCAATTCTGAGATCCATTAGAACGGGACTGCTTTGGTTCTTCAGATTGTAAATAGCCGTTTCTACAAATTCAATTTTGGCAAGTGCTTCCTTGGAACCCATCACCTCAATGGTCCGCGGCTCGATTTGAATGCTGTCCGACTGCTGATACAACTCTGCAAATTCTATGTTGAGACGAGGGATCACCCTTACCGTCTTTGATATCTTTTTATTGTAATTGATGAAGACTGTGTCGGGTTTGATGTGAACTACCTTAATGGCTTCGTTGAACTGACTCGTGATCTTATCCAAACGAGAGTTGCAATTGATGTAGTAGTTGTTTTTTATAGCGCTGGGCTTGGCATCCTTGATGTCTAGTGTAACGGTTTCACGGTGCTGTTTTAATTTGTAGCCAAGCAAATAGAATCCAGTAGAACGGATATCTATGTCGATGATCTCAGGCAATTGATTCACAATCAATTTGTCCTTCGGAAGATTGGTATATTTCACCGGAAAACTAACGGAGATAGTATATTCGCGGGAAAGTGACATAAGCAGCCAGACGAAAACCGAGATGAGCAGACAAAATATAAAAGTGACCACCCGTCTATTAGAACGGGCGGCATCTTTAAGATTTGCCTTGTTGCGTTTGAAGAATTTCATCTATGGATGCTTTTGCATAAAAGTACAAAAAAGCGCTGAATGAACCTTCACTCAGCGCTTTATCTCCTTTAAAGAAACAACTATTTCTGTTCTGCCCCTATCAAAGTAGATGCGTCCATTGAAATAGCACTTCTCTCGATTTTCAATTTCACGCCACCTTCAACAGTGATCATGAACGTTGTTTCTTGAACATCGGCGATTTTACCATGGATTCCACCAATGGTAACAATCTTATCTCCAATCTTAATGTTCTCTCTGAATTTCTTTTGTTCTTTTGTTTTTTTCAATTGCGGACGGATCATGAAAAAATAAAACACCACAATGATTAATACTAACGGAAGAAACTGACCTATTTGACCCATAATTATATTTGTTTTTTAATTGATTACTTATTTATTATTACTTCTCTATTTTTTCACCTCATCACTTTATCACCCCATTAATCTTCCTCAGGAACGTTAACCGTCGCGATGATCGTGATCACCTTGGTACTGGGAGAACAATTGGTAATCAACGTCACTGTCTTTTTTACCAACCCTGCTTTCCCTGCACTTTCGAATTTCACATCCACTTTCGCTTTTTGTCCTGGCTTGATGGCTTCTTTCGGATAATTCGGAATGGTACAGCCGCAACTTCCCTGAGCTGATGAAATAACGAGATCAGACCCTCCTGTGTTGGTAAACATAAAAGCATAAGTAACAATCTCACCTTGTGTGATCTTCCCGAAATCATGTTCTTCATCTTCAAAGGTCATTACGGCAGTAGAACCCGGCACTGCTTTTCCGGAAGCTGTAGCGGGAACGTTGATCACATCTGATGAGATGGTTCTGTCTGCGTCTTTCTCTTGTCCGCACGACACCAGTAATACTGCAGCTACAAGTGCTAAGAAAAAATTTATCTTCATTGTATATTACTTTAAGGTAAATACTCTTTTAATACGTCATTGCCAGACACGAAGCAATCTCTCCCGAAACGGAGAAAAATTACTCCATCAATCCTCTGCCCATCTTAGTGAGCCTGTTATCAGACTTAAGGTCGGCCACAATTTTGTCCAGGATTCCGTTGATAAAAATCTTACTTTTTGGCGTACTGTACATTTTTGAGATTTCGATGAATTCATTCAGGGAAACTTTTACCGGAATGCTTGAAAAATGCAGGATCTCCGTGATCGCCATTTTCATCAACAGCACATCCATCATGGCAATGCGTTCTACTTCCCAATTTTTGGTTTTATCCCCGATCAGCTTTTCGATCTCATCGTTCTTTAGGATCGTCTCGCGAAAAAGGTCCTTAACGAATTGCATGTCTTCTTCTTTGTCTTTGTACAAAGACATCAGAGCAGCATCCGGACTTGCATTCTCTTTAGCTCCTTCAATCATTTTCACGATCATCGGATTCACTATATAAATATCATCTCCCCAATGCAGGTTCTTTTCTTCGTACAAATGGTTCAGCAATTCAAAATCCGCAATGGACTCCCGGAACATTTCCAACACGAAATCGCGGTGTGTTTCAAAGGAATCATCCGACACGTTCATGTATGCTGTAAACTCCGGAGAAGCTTTGATGGTATTGTAAACTTTCTTAACTAATTCAAACTCATTGTTCCAGTTGATCCGGCGATTATTCATTTCGCGCTGAACATGAATGTTCTCCGCCAGCTGACTGATGAATTTGTTCTGTATGAATTTTAAATTAGGATGGAGATCTTCCTGTGTAGGAAGCCTTTTACTCTTGGCGTCTTCGA
This sequence comes from Bacteroidia bacterium, assembly GCA_046594925.1. Taxonomy (GTDB): domain Bacteria; phylum Bacteroidota; class Bacteroidia; order 2-12-FULL-35-15; family 2-12-FULL-35-15; genus 2-12-FULL-35-15. The sequence continues at coordinate 19,910 of JBKJQG010000002.1, read as the reverse complement.
TGATCAGCGTCGCCACGTGTTTGAGTTCTATGAGGAATGCCAGCTGATAAATGAACAGGTCGTAGATCTTCTCTATGCCGGCAAACAATTCCTTCTCACTCTTCGCAATATCCTTTGTGTCGGATTGAAAGAACCCGTACAAAGCCTGCATCACCTTAATTCTTAAATACCTTCTATTCAACATACTTTACGAATTTATCAATCTGTGGTTTCGAATAATCCGTTTCAAGGAACTATACTTTTTACTTTTTTTTCTCTTTTGACTTTCTCCTTTTGCCTATTGCTTACTTGCTTAAATTGCCTACTAGAATTTCACCTTAATCTTAGCGATATCTTCCAAACGCTTTTCAGCCAAACGATTCGCGGCCATATAAGTCGGAATGTTTTGCTCTTTCGACAAGTTGAAAATAGTCAGGGTTGTATCGTAGATCTTTTCAGCATGAGCCATTGCTCTTTCTCGGTTGTATCCTTCCAACTCATAGAATACGTTGATTATCCCGCCTGCATTCACCACAAAATCCGGCGCATAGATGATCTTTTTTTCGATCACCATTTTTCCGTGCACGTTCTCGTCGGCCAGCTGGTTGTTTGCCGCTCCGCAAATGATGGAACATTTCAAACGGTTCAATGTGTCCGTATTAATGGTTGCGCCCAGGGCACAAGGAGCATAAATATCCATCTCCAGATCGTATAGTTTATTTCCGTCGGTGATCACTTCTGCACCCGTCTCTTTTGCAATCGCTTTCAAACGTTCTTCATTGATGTCGAAGATCGAAACTTTCGCGCCTTCTTTCACCAGATGTCTCACCAGATGCTCACCCACGTGGCCGATTCCCTGTACTACTACTTTTTTTCCTGCAAGACTGTCGTTTCCCCATTTTTCCTTCGCGGAAGCTTTCATCGAAAGGTATACACCGTATGCCGTAACAGGAGAAGGATCTCCGCTGCCGCCCATGTTAACCGGCAATCCGCTTACAAAATCGGTTTCCATCTTGATGTATTCCATGTCCCTGGTATTCACACCCACATCTTCCGCTGTAATGTATTTTCCGGAAAGGCTGTTCACGAATTTCCCGAACCTGCGCATCAAGGCTTCATTCTTTTGAGTTTTGGAATCACCGATGATCACTGCTTTTCCTCCGCCCAAGTTCAATCCTGCCACGGACGACTTATAGGTCATCCCGCGTGAAAGACGCAATACGTCAGTCAATGCTTCCATCTCGTTGTTGTACATCCACATCCTTGTTCCACCCAAACTCGGGCCTAAAATAGTATTGTGAATCGCTATGATCGCTTTTAATCCGGTGTCGTTATCGTTGCAAAACACCACTTGCTCATGATTGTTCAATCCCATCTGAGCTATGACTGGATTTTCTGCCAAGGGTGATTTTTTTATATCCAGAACTTCCATCTAACTTTTATGTTTATGATTTTGTAGAATGTTGGTTATTTTTTTGAGTACTTTTGAACCGCTAAAAATACCGCCTGCTTTTTATTTGACGCAAAATTATATTTATTTTCCGAGTGGGCAAAAATAAACAGACAGAAGGCTGTTTTTGACAGATTAAAGGTAATCAGAATTCAATTGGGATCATTAAAACATATAAATAAATATCTTTACAAATACCGCTTCCGGCTATTGCTGGGCGTAGTGTTTGTGGGCATCTCCAACTATTTTGCAGTAACAGCCGTTCCCTACATCCGGCTAACAATCGATTACCTAAAAACCGCCAAAGCGGATGGTATTCCTGATGATGTAGCCTATCACCAACTTGTGATCTACGGGTTATACACTTTAGGATATGCCATTCTCAGTGGTTTCTTCCTATTTCTTATGCGGCAGACCATTATTGTGATGTCCCGCCTCATCGAATACGACCTGAAGAACGAGATGTATGCTCACTACCAGAAACTGGATACGGCTTTTTACAAACGGAACAATACGGGAGACATGATGAACCGCATCAGCGAGGACGTGGGAAGGGTTAGGATGTATATCGGCCCAGCCATCATGTACATTCTCAATACTTTGTTCTTGTTCTATTTCACCATTACAGAGATGACGGGTGTGAATGTGGAGCTGACGCTATATGTCCTTCTCCCCCTGCCCGTCCTGGCGGTTTCCATTTACTACGTCAGCAATACCATCAATAAAAAAAGCACCAAAGTGCAGGAACGATTGTCCGCCATCACCACCCACACCCAGGAAGCTTTTTCCGGAATCCGGGTATTAAAGGCTTACGGGCGGGAGACGAAGTCCATCTACGATTTCGAGATGCAGAGCACGTCTTATAAGAACCTGACGATGGGACTGGTCAAAGTGGAATCATTATTTCAGCCTTTCATGATCCTGCTGATAGGATTGAGTACTTTGTTCACTATCTACATTGGCGGAATGCAGGCCATCAACCACAAGATCAGCTACGGGAACATTGCCGAATTCATTGTTTACGTGAATCGCCTCACCTGGCCAATCGCATCCTTAGGATGGGTGACTTCCCTGATACAGCGCGCGGCAGCCTCACAAACACGGATCAATGAATTTCTGCACACGGAGCCGGAGATTATTAATCAAACTACGAATACTGAACCTATCAAGGGCGACATAGAATTCAAGAACGTAAATTTTGTTTATCCGGATTCAGGCATCAAGGCCCTTAGCAATGTTTCCTTTTCCATTCCTAAAGGAAAGACGCTGGCCATCATCGGAAGGACAGGTTCCGGAAAATCGACAATTGCCAACCTCATCTGTAGATTGTACGATGTGAATTCAGGGGAAATCCTGGTGGACGAAAAGAACATCAAAACCATTCCGATCTCTTCTTTGCGAAGCCAGATTGGTTATGCGCCACAGGAAGTCATCCTCTTCTCCGACACCATCACTCATAACATTGCTTTTAGCATTGACGAAGAGCACCAGAAAGAAGAAGCCATCCTACAGGCTGCAAAAGATGCAGCGATCTATTCCAACATTATGAGTTTCAAGGATCAGTTTGAAACCGTTGTCGGAGAACGCGGAATTACTTTGTCGGGCGGACAAAAACAAAGGATCTCCATTGCACGCGCCATCATCAAAAAGCCGCAAATCATGATCTTTGACGATTGTTTGTCGGCCGTTGATACCGAAACAGAAGAAGAAATTCTGAGCAACTTAAAAAAAGTAATGGCCGGAAAGACCAGTCTGATCATTAGTCACAGGATTTCTACCGTAAAAAATGCTGATAACATCATTGTGCTCGACAAAGGATCTGTGATTGAATCGGGCACACATCAACAACTGATTGAAAAACAAGGTGCTTACTTCGAATTGCACAAAATGCAGTTGTTGGAAGAGGAAAAGGTTTCCTGATTGCCTCCTCCAACCCCATTAACCCGCTCCCCGCTTACCCTTCTACAACCTATCAAAAGTTATTAACAAGCCTTGCTTTAGCAAGTTTTTTTGTAAACATTTGTCAGAATCTAATTTAAAAACACACACAAACACCACTAGTAAAAATGGACGAAGGATTTGAAAAAAACGGAATGGACAGAGAAGAAATTTTCTCAAAATCTGTTAGAGCAGGTAAAAGAACATATTTTTTTGATGTGAAGAGCACCAAAGGAAATGATTACTATTTGACCATAACCGAAAGTAAAAAACGCTTTGGGGATGACGGCAAGTTCTTTTATGAAAAACACAAACTGTTTTTATACAAAGAAGATTTCGAAAAATTTGCTGAAGGCCTGAATGAAGCTGTGGCTCACATCAAATCAATCTCTCCTGAAATTGAACCGCGTCCGGAGTATGTTCCGAATGAAACGCCTAAAACAGATTCGAACTTTACAGATGTAAGTTTCGAAGACCTGGATAAATAACAATTGAAAATTACCCTGAACGAAGGGTAAGATCCCTGTTCTGTTTCTAACGGACAGGGATTTTTTTATTCCCCCTAAAACACAAACATGATGAGTAGCAGCGACTGGATAGGATTTATTGGAGTGAGCATTCTGCTCCTCGCTTTCTTTTTGAACCTTTCGAACAAAATCCATAAGGATTCTTATTCCTACATCCTGATGAATATCCTAGGAGCAGGAATAGCCTGTCTGGCCTCCATACTCATCCATTATCTGCCCTTTATCATTCTGGAAGGATGCTGGGCGGTTGTATCAGTCATTGCGCTGATTTCGGAGATGCGAAAAAAAAGAATCTGATTATTTCCCTTTTCTGGAAGGAAACATTTTGCGGATAGAAGAAAAGCCGCTGCCAGTATTTTCAGTGAAGACTCCCTGGCTGGAACCCTTGATCTCCTCGATAGAATAAAAAGCATTGGGATTGTATTTCCGGATCAAGTATACCACTTCTTTTACGTTCTTACGCTTGATGATGGTATAGATCAACTTTACCGGCCCAACCGCTCCTTGTGCATCCACGACGGTCAAACCGTGTCTTTCCTGTTTCAAGGCACTCAAAAGCTCCCCGCAGTCCTGGTTGGTGATGATGCGAATGACTTGCATTCCCAAAGCCAGTTTCTCTTCTATCCATAATCCCACGTATGTTCCCGTTGCAAAACCACCCGCCCAAGCTAAGTAACAAGCCACGTTGTTCAGATTCTTCATCACCTGAGCTACTACAATGATCCAGATCAGGACTTCAAAAAAGCCCAAGACGGGAACAATCTTTTTAAATCCCTTGGAGATAAAAACATGACGCAGCGTGCCTAAACTGACATCGCAGATGCGGGAAAAGAAAATAATTAATGGGAGAATTACCCAGCTGTGATAATCAAAATTACCGTAAACATCGTCAAACATAAATCCTTAATTTTTTAATATTGTAAAAGTAAGAGCAAAAAAAATCCCCCCGATCAAACGGGAGGATCATTAACTAACAATCAACTGTTTATTTAACTATGACCATTTTCTTTGTTTTGCGTTTGCGATCGGCTGTCAAACTATAATAATAAATGCCCGGTTTCAAGCCCTTTTTGCTGAACTCGACCTTGTGTTCACCTTCCGGCAAATCACTATCGACAAGGGTTTCCATCAAACGTCCGTATGCATCCCAGATCTGAAGGTTCACTTTTGCTTTCCGGTTCAACGTGAAGGCGATAGTTGTAGTGCTCGCCACAGGATTCGGATAGTTGCTCAACTCCAGATCGGTTTTGGAGGCTTCAATGTCGTGGATGGTCACAATGTCGTTCACACTCGTGACATAGGTGGTATAAATCCCACTGGCGTGTGTCGCCACAACCACCAATCCGTCAGAAGCACGTGTGTCGATCATGTCGCAGACCGAATTACCAATGGTGCCGGCTCCTTGCTGTACCCAAACTGTTCCTGAGCCCGCAGTTGCAGTTGCAGCGATGAGTGTATCTGTGGCATACAGCCCTGTACTTGTAGCCAGCAAATAAACGGTTCCATCCGCTACATGAAGAATGCTGGCCCAACGCACCGAAGGACTTGAAGTAGAGGATGCTTCCAGGTTTCCGCCTACTCTCATCCAAGTCGTTCCCCCATCTTCTGTATAGAAAACACTATAGACGCCATAATTCGAAAAAGTGACAATGACTTTGTTCCCATCCAGCGGATCGGTTGCTATGCAACTCACATAACCCATAGGGAAAACGACTCCCGGTGTGGTGGATGTAATGTTCACCGGCGTCGGTGTTCCCACATTCGCATTGTCGACACGATATACCTTCTGCTTGTCGGTTCCATAATACACTCTGTTCGCAGGTGTTTTGCAAGCTGTTACAGCGGTAATGATCGAATTCACTGCCGGCACGGAGTCAATGAATTTTGTCCAGTTCGTAGAAATGGAATCCCAATTTCCGATCATCGGAATGCCGGAAAGATCGTCGTTGCGCCACAAATATTTTCCTCCGGCCAAGTACATATAATTATTGTTGTTGGGATCCAACGTATACGGATTGATGAACTCGGGATCTTTCAATCCGATCGGATCGATGCGGGCAAACGAAGTAACAGTACCTGCTGCGTCCAAAGTCGCTTTCATCATTTTTGCATTCTGAATAGAGAAGTAATAATTGCTTTGTCCGTCGGCGATCGCACAATACGAACCATCCCCTCCGCGGGGCTGCACCCAAGGTGTAGTAGGTGAAGCACTGTTGGTGTACCAGCTTCCGTTGTCCTGAGCTCCGGCAATAATGATGTTGTTTCCCGGCGTAGCATGATCGATCGCAACTGTATAGAACATGCCTGTTAAATACCCGTTATTGAGCGACTGCCAAGCAACCGTACTTGCAGTATCGTTCAATGTTTTAAAAACGCCTCCATCGTTGTAACTGAACATCACATCGGGATTGGAAGGAAGAAATTCCAAACCGTGTTGATCGGGATGGTGATTCAGATAGGATGCAATCACCGGCAAAGCTGCTCCTTCGGGATAACCGCCGATGAATTTTGTATTGGTTGAATCTTGAAAACCGGAAGTGGAACGGTATAAATTTGTTCCGCCGATGTAAACGGTATTCGGACTACCGGGCTTCACTTTCACGACCATGTCGTAGGAACCCTGCACATTCCATTTGTCAAATTGTCCACCGGTTGCTGGAAGATTTATTGATATGTCCTGCCACACGCCGCCTGTTCCAGCTCCTGTTCCGGAGACATAAGTATACTTCCAGAAACTATTCCATTCCGCTTTTCCTAAATAGTTGTAGGTGACTTTTCCAAAACCTGGAGTATTCGCGAGGAAATATATTTCATTCTCGTTGTTAGGATTTATTCCCATCACGATGCGGTTGTAAGCGGTCGGAAATCCGACAGGCAGAATGTTTGTAAAAGCTGTGCCGGTTGAATCAGAGCGCCAGATTCCCTTTTGTGTCCCGTCATCACTGAGCGTCGCGTAAACGATTCCTGTAGTTGTCACTTGTACATCCGTAAAATAAGAACCGCCAGACCGAACCGCAGCCCATGTTGTTCCACCATTTATGCTTCGGTAAATATATCCATAGGTTGCCGCATAGATCTCTTCGAGCGTATCATTTGCGGAAACATCATTTGCAACATTCCAAACGACCTGCCATCCACTCGCTCCAAAAACATTGGGAGTACCGCCAGCTGTGGACGCAATGGGAGACCAACTTGCTCCTCCATCGGTGGACTTGTAAAGTCCATCTCCCAAATAATAAGCTCCGCTTCCGCCGCTTGCAGAAGCACCGTAGCCCTCTCCGCTGCCGTAATACCAGGTATTCGTATGGGTTGCTCGCTTGTCCTGCACGAGACAGGTTGCATTTTTCAATTGAGATAAAGTGTTGCTTGGCGTCCAACTAGTTCCGCCGTTTGTCGACAGCCACATTCCACCAGAGCAGGATCCTGCGAGCAATCTGTTCTCATTACTAACATCTACACCGAAAGCACGGGTTCTTCCTCCGAGGTTCCAGGGACCGCGGTTGGTCATCGTCAGACTGGCCGTACTTTTCCCGAGCTCGAGGTCATTTGGCAACGTGGCTGCAAATGCAAGCTCCATCTGACGGATGTTATCCGGAACCCTTCCAGTTGCTGGGTCTGCAAGACGCGAAGTTTCCCAAAGCATGCGTTCAGACGCATCTTCCTCCATCCCCTCCCGGGACGCTGTTCTTCCTTTTTCTTCTGTTTTGAATTCGGTTCCGCCTGAAGCGATATAGGCAGTTGCTGAAACAGCCAATACGACGGCTATTAAAAAAGAGGCTTTTTTCATGGGAGGATTTGTCTTTATTAAATGGTATCCAAATATAACTCTATTTTAACTTCTTTTTCATCTGCTCCACAATTTCAAAGGCAGCGGGACAAACATGGGTATTCTTCAGAGTAAGGTCCAGAATCTGGAAGAAGCGCTTGCGATTGGTATGCGGATATTCGCGGCAGGCTGTGGGACGGTCTTCGTAAATGAGACAATAGTTCTCATGATCGAGAAACGGGCAAGGCGCAGAATTGAGGACATAGTCCTTGTCTTCATCCAGGTGTAAATATTTTGCAATGAAATCAGAAGGGCGCATGCGGAGGCGTTTAGATATGCGGTCTACGTCACGGTCGTAAAAGATGGGGCTAGTGGTCTTGCAGCAATTGGCACATTTCAGGCAATCGATCTTGCTGAACACTTCATCATGCAATTCATGCACCACGTCATCCAGATTTTTCGGCTTCTTGCGCTTGAGTTGTTCAAACAATTTCTGTGAGGAGGGTTCGGCCTTTTTTGCTTCTTCTTTTAATTTATCCAGATCCATTGGAATGCAAAATTAACGAAAAGTTTGGCTCCGTTTATTTTTAACCACACAGATACATAGATTTCCCAGTCAAAAAACTATCTGTCGAGGTCTTCAAAAAAACAATGAGTTCACTTCAAAAGATCCTGTGCAACAGGATAGATCATCGTTTCCCAGATAGCGTACTCTTTGGCGGAAGGATGCAGACCATCGGCAGCGACAAGGGAATTGTCCTTGCCCATCTCTTTCGACTTCTGAAAAATGTCAACTGTTTTCAATTTGCGTTTTTTTGCTTCCATAAGAATAATCGAATTGAATTCGGAAATCCCCTTTGAAATATCTCTTCCTCCGCCGTAGCGTGAACCCGTCGAAGTCACTCCGAAATCAGGAATGGTAATTAATAGGAGCTTGCTTTTATCCGGCAATTGCGACTGCACGTGGTCCAGGATCTTTATCAAGTGTTGCTGAAACGTTTTGGCATCCACGCCTTGCACCCAATCGTTCACACCGATAAGCAAAGTCACGAAAGTGGCTTTGGATCTATCGAGTACCGAAAGTTCGCTGTCTAACACATCCTGCGTTGTCCACCCATTGCGCGACGGATTTGCGATGAGCTCAATGTTGATCTTATTCTCCTTTAAATGTTTTGTGAGCAATACCGGCCAGGATGTTGCTTCGGTGGCTCCTGTGCAAATGGTGTATGAATCACCCAATGCAACATAACGGATCGATGTTTGGGACATAAGGGAAAAGCAGAATAAGCATGAGGATGAAAGGGAGACTATTATTTTCCGGAACATGTTCTTTGTTTTATCAAATATACGAAGAAGTCCTGCTCATAGTTTTGTACTTTTACCGAGTCGATGAAATCAATATTAATTTTCCTGCTGCTATTCATTCCGCTCCTTTCCTTTCCGCAAAAAGAAATGGAAATACACGGGCACAGGGGTTTTCGCGGGCTTTTTCCGGAGAATACAATTGTTGCGTTCAAAGAAGCAGCAAAAGCCGGTGCCGACTATATTGAGCTGGATGTGGTTATTTCAAAAGATTCACAAGTGGTTGTTTCCCACGAGCCCTGGTTCAATCCGGCCATCTGCAGTTCTCCTGATGGAAAACCGATTACCAAAGGAACAAAGAACAACCTACACCGACTGGATTACAGCGAGATCAAAAAATATGATTGCGGAAAAAGAGGAAATAAAAAATTTCCAGACCAGGCGAAAATATCAGCTTACAAACCATTGCTGAGTGAAGTCATAGCAGAACTTGAAAAATATACCAAGGAAAACAACCTGCCTCCACTGCGTTACAACATTGAAATAAAGAATCACTGGCTGGGGGGTCGCAAGTATCATTTTGAGACAACAACAACTGTTGCTTTGATAAAGGATGTTCTTAGAAAGCAAAACCTCAATGAACGCATTTTAATTCAGAGTTTCGACACTCGTTGTTTGAAACAAATACACCGTCTGAATCCGGCATTAAAAACAGGTTTGTTAGTGGGAAATCCTCGATCGGTGAAACACAACATCCATAAGCTTGGCTTTACTCCTGATTATTACAATCCCTCTTTAAAGATTTGCAAAATGAAAACCGTGACACAGGCAAAAAAAGCAGGATGCAAAGTTGTAGTGTGGACCGTAAATTTAAAAAAAGACATCGAAAGAATGAAGGAGTATGACGTCGACGGAATTATCAGCGATTATCCCAATTTCGCAGGGAAATTCCGATAGTCCGAAAACAGCAGAACCCGTATCCAGTAACTTTCAGGGCCTGTAAAAATCAAATGGGAAGTAAAAACCCGTTTTTTTGGTCAATTATCAAATTTTTCCTACTTTGCCACTTCAAATTTTGGTTACAAAAAACAGTCAAATAATATAGGTTAATTATGAAGGTAGGTATTCCATCGGAAATTTTTCCAAATGAACTAAGAGTCGCGGCAACTCCCAAAACAGTAAAGCGGCTTCAGAAACAAGGATTTGAAGTTTACATCCAGCACGATGCCGGGGTAAAAGCAAATTTTTCGGATAAAGAATTCGAAGAAGCAGGAGCTAAGATCGTAGCTACGGCAGCGGAGATTTATGGTCAATCAGACATTGTCCTGAAGGTAAAAGAACCTTCCATGGAAGAAGTGGACATGATGAAAGAAGGCTTGGTAATGTTGAGTTACCTCTGGCCGGCTCAGAATCAACCCTTGCTTCAGAAATTAGCAGACAAAAAAGTCAACGCCGTTGCAATGGATGCGATCCCTCGTATTTCCAGAGCGCAAAAAATGGATGTTTTATCTTCCATGGCAAACATCGCAGGATACAGAGCAGTCATTGAAGGTTCGTTTCATTTTGGAAGATTCCTGAACGGACAAATCACAGCTGCGGGGAAAGTAGAGCCGGCAAAAGTATTAGTGATTGGTGCAGGGGTTGCTGGTTTAGCCGCAATAGGAGCAGCCAATTCATTGGGCGCTATCGTAAGAGCTTTTGACACACGTAAAGAAGTTGCTGAACAGATCGAATCAATGGGCGCGCAATTCTTAACGGTTGAGATCGAAGAAGACGGAGCAACATCATCCGGTTACTCCAAAGAGATGAGTAAAGAATTCATCGAAGCAGAGATGAAATTATTTTCAGACCAAGCTAAAGAAGTTGATATCGTTATTACCACCGCACAAATTCCGGGCAGACCTGCTCCGAAATTGTGGATGGATTATCACGTTGCTGCGATGAAACCCGGTTCGGTGATCGTCGATCTGGCCGCTTCCACTGGCGGCAACTGTGCTCTTACTAAGAACGGAGAAGTTTACACGACCGACAATGGTGTGACCATGGTTGGAAAGTTAAGTCAGCTTCCTAGCCAAGCTTCACAACTTTATGGAAATAACTTATGTCACTTATTGGATGACATGGGGAAAGCAGAAAAATGGAAGATTGACATGGAAGACGCTGTTGTTTCAAGAGCAATGGTTACTTACAACGGAAAGATCAACTGGCCTCCTGCCCCACTTCCTGTGAGCCCGACAGCTGGAGGTAAAGCGAAAGTTGTTCCTCCGACGGAAGCAGAAACAAAAGCAACTAACGAAGCAGCTGCAAAAAAGGCAACAAATTCCATGGTGATCACACTTGCCGTCGTTGGCGGGATGTTGTTCCTGGTTGGAAAATACGCTCCAAGCGATTTCATTCAGCATTTCACAGTATTCGTACTGTCGATCTTCGTTGGATGGCAATTGATCACCAACGTTGCACACGCATTGCATACGCCTTTAATGGCTGTAACAAATGCCATCAGTGGAATTATCGTCGTGGGTGGTTTACTGCAAACTACTAATGACATTAAAAGTCCGATGACCATCATAGCAGTAATTGCCATTTTGATCGCCAGCATTAATATTGTTGGTGGATTCATGGTGACACACCGGATGTTAAAAATGTTTAAAAAATAATCCTCAGTCTCCGCGCAAGCGGATTCGGTAAACAAAGAAATAAAGAAACCCGCTTACGCGAAAGCTATAGTGGATAAACTAAGAAATTATGATTGAAATAGCAAAGGAAATTCAAACAGCAGCCTACTTATTTGCAAGCATCCTATTCATTTTAAGTTTAGGAGGATTGGCCTCTCAGGAATCTGCAAAACGCGGAGTGATGTACGGAATTGTGGGGATGATCGTAGCGATCGTTGCCACGGTTTTAGGTCAGGGAGTGGAAGGACAGGTTTATATCATAGGGGCAATCGCAATCGCTTCTCTAGTCGGTATCATGGTCGCACGCAAAGTGGAAATGACTTCCATGCCTCAGCTGGTAGCGATCCTGCATAGCTTTGTGGGAATGGCAGCGGTATTGGTTGGTTTTGGTTCTTACATGGATCCCGAAACACAAGCCTTGACCGGAGCGGCACACAAGATCCATCTCGTGGAAGTGTTTGCAGGAATTTTTATTGGTGCGATCACCTTCACAGGTTCCATTGTTGCTTGGGGAAAACTGGACGGAAAGATCCCTTCCAAACCTTGGGCATTTAGCGGACTTCAATTGATGAATATATTGTTATTACTTGCATGTGCCGTTTTAGGATTCTTTTTCTGCAAGGCACACGGAACAGCTGGTATGCTTCCATTGTTGATCATGACAGCCATTGCATCCTTTATTGGTGTTGTATTGGTAATGGCCATTGGTGGCGGGGACATGCCCGTTGTTGTTTCCATGTTAAACTCCTACTCGGGTTGGGCGGCATCGGCAGCCGGATTTATGCTAGGAAACGATTTGCTGATTGTGACGGGCGCCTTGGTTGGTAGCTCAGGGGCGATCCTCTCCATGCACATGTGCCATGCGATGAACCGTTCTTTCTTTGCTGTAATTTTTGCAAATGCAACAGCGTCATCTTCACAAGGCGGAGAGAAAAAAGCCATTGAAGGTGAAGTTACATCTTTGGTTCATGAAGAAGTTGCTGCATTATTAAAAGAAGCCAGATCCGTTGTGATCGTTCCGGGCTATGGAATGGCTGTCGCAAAAGCACAATACCCGATCTACGAAATGGTTCAGGTTCTTCGCAAAGCAGGAAAAAATGTGCGTTTTGCCATTCACCCTGTTGCCGGTCGTTTACCCGGACACATGAATGTATTGTTGGCAGAAGCAAATGTCCCTTACGACATTGTATTGGAAATGGACGAAATCAACGAAGACATGCCTAGCACCGATGTGGTGATGGTGATCGGCGCAAATGACGTTGTAAATCCTAGCGCACAAGACGATCCAGCAAGTTCTATTTACGGAATGCCGGTGATCGAAGTATGGAAAGCAGAAAAAGTAATTATCATGAAACGTTCTATGTCCGCCGGATATTCCGGTGAAGACAATCCATTGTTCTACAAAGCAAATTCAGAAATGCTTTATGGAGATGCCAAGGTAAGTGTTGAAAAACTTTTGGGATTCTTGAAAGCGTAGTGAGATGTGAGATGAAAGATGTGAGATGGAAGATGTGAGATGTGAGATGTGAGATGGAAAATGTGAGATGTGAGATGGAAGATCGAAGATGTAGAAAAATAGATGATTTTAAACAAAAACGCTCCGGAAACTTCAAAGCGTTTTTGTTTTTGATCAGGATAAAGGTATATTTGAAAATACAGTCCCGAAATACTGATGGCCTAAGCTGATGAAGAAAAAAAAGAACCCATATTTTCTGCTGATTTTGCTCGCATTAACGCTGACAACCTGCAAAAAAATTGGGAACAGTACTGTTCACGGAACTGTGGTTGAAAAAGGAACGGGCCTTCCCTTTCCAAGAATTCAGATTTGGGTTGAAAGAACAACCAGATCCGGTTTAAACTCAAACCTAGATCCAAGAATTGTTGCAAACACAGTTACCGATGCGAATGGAGATTATCAGTTGGATTTTCCCATGCGGGCCAAATTCTTATACGACGTTTATGCGACACCGCTCGAAGACGAAAACGGAAAGACATACAGCAAAGTCGAATGGGCTGGACTTCCCGAAAAGGACTTGACCGCTGACTTTGAATTGCCTCCCATTGCATACCTAAAAGTTCATCTGCATAAAACTTCATTCAACATTTCCGACCGTGCATACATAACCATTGACAACAGTATGAGTTTTCAACTGGATCCGCCGGACTATCCATTTGACTCAATCTTTGGCACTTTACAGGTAGTCGCAGATGATTCGATAACAATTTCCTGGATGCAAAGATACAGTACGCCCTATATCTGGGCTAACGAATATAATCGTGTATACATAAACAAGGGCGATACACTCGATCACGAAATAAATTTCAATTAGAATGCTGCGTTTGATGTTTGGGATCGATGCCGACTTTGAAGAACCATGGCAAGGGTTAAATCTTATGCAGGCTATGTTAAAACAAAAAGTGGAAAACTATTGTGCTTCGCCATGATAGGAAACAACACCTTGGGGACGGAAGTAGAATTGAAATACAAATTCGAAAGGCTGTTCGAGTTGATGGAGGAACTGCCATGACGTAGGACTGCGCCAGGCGCTCAGCAATCGGGAGATCCAGTGTCATAGCACGAGATGTCTGTGACGAGAAACCAGACCAACATTCGACCCCGCTGGGGTCGTTTGTTCTTTTTATAAATCTTTCTATGGGTATTAGATCCCTTCGGGGTCTTCATTAAACTCCTTAGGGAGAATCTTCGGAGACCTACCGATTAACTATTTCTTGAAACAAAATATTATATTTTTGACGCCGGACGGGCTCATATTACGATCAATTTTCCCCTGAAATAATGTTCTTTTTTTGACCTCGAACGGGGTCATATTACGATCAATTTTTCCCCTGAAATAATGTTCTTTTTTTTGACCTCGAACGGGGTCATATTACGATTGATTTTCCCCTGAAACAGTGTCCTTTTTTTGACCCCGGACGGGGTCAGATATCGATAGAACAATAATGTAACAAAAAAATCACGACCCCAGAGGGGTCGAATCTATACGGCCAACTCCGCAGCGAAGTCATAGTTTGTATAATCCGTGATCACATTGTAAAGCGTATCCCTCTCGATCGGAGTTCTTCCCACCTGTTTGATCATCTCTACCAACTGCTGTGTAGTCAGTGCCGGCGACTGTTCTTCTGAACCCGCCATTGTATAGATCTTCGTTGAATCGTCAATCGTTCCATCAATGTCGTCCACTCCGAAAGCCAATGATAATTGTGCTGTTGTTCTTCCGATCATTGGCCAATAAGCTTTTACATGTCCGAAGTTGTCCATATAGATCCGTGCGATTGCATAGTTCCGCAGGTCTTCAATCACCGTTGATTCGGCGATGTGACTCATTTGGTTGCCGCCGTTTCTGAATTTCAGTGGAATGAAAGTATTGAACCCTTTTGTTTTGTCCTGCAAGTCACGCAAACGGTTCATGTGATCGACGCGGTGTTCGAATTTCTCTACGTGTCCGTATAGCATCGTTGCATTCGACGGCATTCCCAATTTGTGCGCAGTTTCGTGGATCTCCAGCCATTGAGCCGAAGTGCATTTGTCTTCGCAAATTTCTTTTCTCACTGTTTCATCAAAGATCTCAGCGCCTCCACCCGGCAATGAATTTTGTCCGTGATCTTTCAGAATCTTCAAGCCTTCTTCATAACTCACTTTTGCTTTGCGGCACATGTATTCCAGCTCTACTGCAGTGAAGGCTTTCACATGAAGATCGGGGCGGATGGTTTTAATTTTTTTGATCAGTTCAGCAAAATACATCAGACCCATTTTTGGATGGACTCCTCCAACAATGTGGACTTCCGTAACCGGCTTACCATCGTATTTACGTACTAAATTCAGGATGTCTTCTTCCGACAATTCCCAGGCGCCATCTTTCTGTTTGAGCAAACGGGAATAAGAACAGAATTTACAATCAAAAACACAGATGTTTGTTGGTTCAATATGGAAGTTGCGGTTGAAATAAACGTTGTTTCCATTCTTCTTCTCGCGGATGTAATTCGCCAGCATTCCTAAGTATCCCAACTCTCCTTTTTCGTATAAAAGCACTCCTTCATCAAAGGTAATGCGTTGATTATCCACCACTTTCTGAGCGATCTTTTTTAAGTCCGCAGGTAGCTTGGAATCCAGTAAAAGGGTAGAAATATCTTGTGTTGGCATGGGCTGAAATTAAAGCACAAATTTACGCTTTGTCCACTTTAATAACAAGTGTGGGAGGTTTTTGTTTTATCTTTGTTTCGCATGAATAAAGCACGCATTTTACTGGTTGAGGACGAAGACCATCTGCTGAAGACCATCTCCTTAAACCTGGAGCTGGAAGGCTACGAGGTGCAGACAGCCACCAATGGGATAGAAGCGCTGAAAGCCTTCCGCAAGGAGAATTTCAACCTCATTATCCTGGATGTGATGCTGCCCGAAATGAACGGTTTTGATGTCTGCGAACAGATTCGAAAGGAAAACACCAAAGTGCCGGTGTTATTTCTTACCGCCAAAGGCAGCAGCTCCGACAAGATCCAAGGCCTCACTTTGGGTGCCGACGATTACCTGACCAAACCATTCAACCTAGAGGAATTGCTCCTCAGGATCCGCATCCTTGTAAAACGAGGAAGCCCGGAAACCGAACAGGAAAAAACTTCTGAATCTTTCAGTTTCGGCAACAATAGCGTCAATTTTGTGACCTACGAAATTACTGGAACCAACGGAAAAACAGAGATCAGTAAAAAAGAGATCGCTCTTTTAAAGCTACTTATAGAACGCAAAGGTGAAGTTGTTTCACGGGAAGACATTCTCGACATTGTTTGGGGAAAAGATGCTTATCCTTCTTCAAGGACCATCGACAATTACATTCTTGCTTTCAGAAAATACTTTGAGAAGAACCAAAGAGAGCCGGTTCACTTTCACTCGATCAGGGGTGTGGGATATAAATTTACCGAGTAACTATTTCACCACCAGCCGGTAGGTCTTTATCATTTTTCCTTTTCGGAACCTGATCGTGTACTCTCCGATCTCACTTATGCCCATGTAACAATAACCAGAACTTGTATCTCCATAACATGGTGCTTCCGCAAAAATAGGATCTGAACGTTCCCACTCTTTTGGTATGTAGGTCGCTATAAAACAAGTATCCATCAAATTGATTTTTTCTCTTGGAGAATTATAAACATAGTGCAGTATCAACTCGAGAACGTCCTTTTTTTTAATAACAATTGTCGGGATTGTTTTTTCGTCATGAACATCAAAGGAAGGAATAAATACATTCGCCTCAATCGTTATTGAGTCTTGAAAGGTATAATGTATCAAATTCCTAACATCCTGATTTTGGGAAAAAGAAAACTTACAGAACAACAGAAATAGCCAGCCGATCTTTTTCATCGTAGCCTATTTTGTCTGTTCAATTTTAGCCGGATCTACCTCTTCTTCTTTCTCCAGCACTTCAATGATCACGAACATAATGAGCAAGATCAACAGAATCACAATGAACACCTTTTTATTTTTATAAAGTGGTGTCTTGTACAAAGGTTTTGTAGCTGTCTGATAATTATAGATCAACTTCTTAAAGTCCTTATGCTTGTTGATCTGCTCATCGGGCAGATCGGGTTTATCAATATTGAATTTTAGCTCTGACATTATTTCTTGCTCAACACTTTTTTTAACTTATCTAAAATACGATAGACTTTCACTTTCGCATTGTTCTCTGTTATACCAACAATCTCGGCAACCTCGGCAAAAGAACGTTTCTCAAAAAACCTAAGTTCTATCAATTGGATTTCATATTCTTCCATTTTCTTCAGCGCGCTCATCATTTTACTGATTCCCTCTGCATTTTCCTCCAGGTCGCTTTCTTGTGCTATCTGCAGAATGGAGTTCTGATCCAGACTCACTACTCTCTGCGAGTTATTTTTTCTAAAATACATATTAATTTCATTAAAGGCAATTCTGAAAAGCCAGGCCGAGAAAGGAACACCTTTGAATTTGTATTGTCGGAGATTGATGAGTGCTTTTAAAAAAACCTGCGAGGTGATGTCGGCCGTAAGTTCTTCGTCTTCTGTTCTTCTGTAGATAAATACAAATATCGACTTGTAATACTTATCATACAGAACACCAAAGCGCGCAGGATTTTCCTTAGCGGCTTCTATAAGCTGCAACTCCTGCTGAATTTCTTTGTCCGATTTATGATGAGAGCTCACCGGTATGATTTTGTCTTAATAATGATTGAAAATTGAAAAAGATACGATCTGTCTAAAAAATATTTAGCGGTTGCAAATGCCTTTAAAAGCGCAGTATTCACAGTTAGCCGGGTCAATTGTCTGGGTAAAACGCTCATTTGGGTCAATTATTTCAGCCAGCAATATCCCCAACTGGTTTTCAAAGGCTGCAAGGACTTCCAAATCGAGCAGTTCCGATTCATTCACCTTTACCGTTTTTAAACCGGCACTCAGTTCCCGAAACGTGATGATCCCGGAAACAATATTACTGGTTATAGCCGGATTTGATCGCTGATAAAGCCAGGCATAGGTGAGTAACTGAAAACTCTTCGCTAGGGTTGTATTGGTAAGGATGTCTTCCCATGCGTCCAACTTCAATTCTTTTTTATCGGCCAGCCCGGTCTTGTAATCCACGATCCGCGTTAAACTACCAAATGAATCTATCCGGTCTGCTTTCCCTTTCACCTTTACAGCTGTTGCTTTAATCTGAAGTGTACTTTCCAGCTCTTGCTCCAGGGCTTTTATGATGACGGGCTTTCCTTCTTTTTCTGCTTTCAGCAAAGTGGTGACTTCTGCATCTAAAAAATTATTGATGAATTTGAGAGCCACCTTTAAGATCAAAAGATTTTTTCCGAAACTCACATCCGACTCGCTGTATTCTTCTCTGAACAACGTAATGGTTGTCGACTCCACCAGTTTCTTCATTCCCTTTACATCTGATGCAGTGATTTTCTTTCCTGAAAAGGGTTTATAGAAAATATCCAAAGCTTCGTGAATGACATTTCCGAGTGTGTCTGCACCGATGGTCTCTTCAATCTCATCGGCTTCTCGTAAACCGGCAATGGCATGAAAATAAAATTGCAGGGAACAATTCCTGTAAATATTCAGCAAGGAAGGTGAAAAACCTTTTTCGGCTCTGTCTTTCAGCTTCTCCATCACGGCTGCGGTCTTCTCGATCACAATGGCGTTCTCTGCTGTTGGATTCACGATTGGAATGCTTACCAGACTTTCGGTGATACTGACATTGGGATTTACTTTCGGCAACTCATAGATCAGTTGCGTAAGGAAGCGGCTTTTCTCCCCGCTTCCTAAGGCATCACTTTCTGTATTGTAGAGTAGGTGAATGTTGGTTGCTCTCTGAAGCAAGCGATAAAAGTGATAAGAGAAGATGGAATCTTTGTCTCCGTATGTTGGCAGACCAAAAACTCTTTTCAATTCAAAGGGTATGAATGAATTTACAGCCTTGCCCGAAGGCAGAATGTCCTCATTACATGAAAGCAGGATCACATTCTTGAAATCCAAGGTTCGCGTTTCCAACATTCCCATCACTTGTAAACCCATCAATGGTTCTCCATAAAATGGTAAGCCGGTGCTTCTGACGATCTGATTCACTGTGCTTCTCAGTGCTTTCAGATCGGAAATGGACTCGGGATAATCTTTCATCAAAACTTCAATGCGCTTTATGATCTTGGTAAAGGCAAATAGGTATTCCAACTCCAAACTGGTCTTATTCTCCTCGTCGCTGTCCTGCTGAACAATGATTCCATTTTTAAGCGTTTCGATAACGTATCGCATGCATTCGATCGCATCGATGGGTTTTTCCCAGTGCTTAAAGATCCCCTTCAGCACTTTGAATTCCTTTTCACACTTGAACTCCGTAAATATGGATTCAAGGATCTTCATGTTGGCGAACACAATGTTGCGCTGTTGTAAGGCATACAAAACTTTGCGGAACGTGTATTCCTTTGAGACGGTAGCCAAAGTCGTCGCGGTATAAGGGTGACTTAAAAACTTAAGTACATCACTGTGGTAAAAACTGTAATTCGTTTTTCCTTGTGCGAGTTTCAATCCTGTTTCATGCATCCCGAAGATGAGGTCGAAGAACCCGGCAACCGGCGTGTTCTTCAAGGGATATCCCATGGTGACGTTGATGTCCTTAAGGTTTTCAGGAAGCGAATGCAAAACAGGGAACAAAAGATTTTCATCTGCAAGCACCACGGCAGTTTCCTGGAGAAGCGGATCTGTTTTTCTCAATTCATTGATCAGGCTGCCTGCCACTTTTGCCT
>JBKJQG010000320.1:0-8041 GCA_046594925.1 Bacteroidia bacterium | reverse complement strand
AATTGATTCCATCCGTCGGATCATTCCGGATGCAGGGATTTCCATGGACATTATTTCCGGATTCTGTTCGGAGACAGAAGAAGAACACCAGGATACTTTGTCGCTGATGGAAGCTGTCAAATATGATTTTGGCTATATGTTTGCTTACAGCGAACGTCCGAAAACGCTGGCAGAACGTAAATACCCGGACGATGTACCGGCTGAAATAAAAAGCAGAAGGTTAGCAGAGATCGTTGAATTGCAGCTAAAACATTCTGCATTCCGCACAAAAGCCGGAGTCGGAAAAGTGCACAGGGTTTTGGTGGAAGGCACTTCAAAAAAATCAAAAGAAGAATTGTTCGGAAGGAACTCCCAGAACTGTGTAGTAGTATTTCCGAAGGAAAATTATAAAAAAGGCGATTACGTAAATGTGTTGGCGGATACTTGCACAGGCGGAACATTGATCGGTAAAGCAGTTTAAAAATGACAGTACAGGAAATAAAAAATAGGTTTGGAATAATTGGTGGTTCCTCGCTTCTCGACAGAGCCATTGACATTGCGATGCAGGTCTCCCCAACAGATCTGACGGTGCTGATCACCGGAGAAAGCGGAACAGGAAAAGAAGTTTTTCCACAGATCATTCACGCACTGAGTGCAAGAAAACATGGACAATACATTGCCGTGAACTGCGGAGCTATTCCGGAGGGGACAATAGATTCGGAATTGTTCGGACACGAGAAAGGATCTTTCACAGGAGCACACGAAGCACGAAAAGGTTATTTTGAAGTCGCTAATGGAGGAACCATTTTTTTAGATGAAGTTGCCGAGATGCCAATCGCTACACAAGCACGTTTATTGCGTGTTCTGGAAAGCGGGGAATTCATCAAGGTAGGATCGTCAAAAGTTCTGAAGACAGATGTCCGCGTAGTGGCTGCCACCAACGTAAACATTCAGCAAGCCATCGAAAAAGGGAAATTCAGGGAAGATCTTTTTTACCGTTTGAATACGGTGCCTATTGTTGTGCCACCATTGCGTGAACGCAGACAAGACATTCATTTACTCTTCCGGAAATTCGCTTCCGACTTTTCTGCAAAATACCGAATGCCGACTATCAAACTGGATGCATCCGCAGAACAGATCCTGACGAATTACTACTGGCAAGGAAACATTCGTCAGCTAAAGAACATTACCGAACAGATCTCCGTGATAGAAAAGAACCGCGACATTACTGCGGACATCATGGTAAAATACCTACCCATTCATCAGACGTCTCAGCTTCCTGTCCTTGCAAGCACTTCAACGGCAGGAAATGATTTCAGCGAACGTGACATTCTTTACAAAGTTTTGTTCGATATGAAGAAAGAAATGATGGACCTGAAAAAGATCGTGGTCGATCTGATCGAGAACGACAATCAGCTAAACCAAGATTTTCAACCTGAGAATGCACAATTGATAAAAAAATTATATCAGGATGTCGGCTCCCCAGAAACGGCCATTCAATTGGGTTACAACAACACGACCCCTATTATTTCTCAGAATCAGTTACCTGAAACAGAAGTGGTGGAAGAAACCTTGTCGCTGCAGGAAATTGAGGAAGACATGATCAAGAAATCGTTGACCAAGCATAAAGGAAAACGGAAGAATGCTGCGAAAGAATTAGGCATCTCCGAAAGAACACTTTATCGGAAGATCAATGAGTATGGGATTAAGTAAGGAAGTCAAAAGAGCTTAAGTCAAAAGTCAAAAAAGGAAGAAAGAGAAGGAAAAGAAGGAAGTGCCGGACAAGTAGAAAGTCAAAAGAGGGGAAAGTCAAAAAAAAGAAAAAAAAAGGAAGTACAGGACAGATAGAAGTTCAAAGAGGGGAAAGCCCAAAAAAGGAAGAAAATAAAAAAGGCAAATTGAGGTTACGATCATTCATACAAAAACATTCTTGTAAAAGTCAAACGGTTGTTTCACGCAGCATTCTTTTGCCTTTTGCGCTTTTAACTTTTGCATTATTTTCAGGCTGTAAGACTCACTACTCTTTCAGCGGGGGAAGTGTTCCGCCGGAAGCGAAGACCGTTTCTGTTCAATATTTTCAGAACAATGCTTCGCTGGCTCCTCCCACTTTGAGTCAGAGTTTTACAGAAGCGTTGAAAGACAAATTGAGTTCTCAGACCAGGCTGGCACTTATAAATAAAGGAGGGGACTTGGGTTTTGAAGGAAGTGTAACCGGATACACGACGGGGCCAATAGCCATACAGAGCACGGATCAAGCGGCTTTAAACAGACTTACGATCACAGTGAATGTAAAATACACTTGCATGTTTGATGAGAAAAAGAATTTTGAGCAATCGTTCTCCCGCTATGCGGATTACACGAGTGATCAAAACATCGCTTCAATTGAAGATCAGCTGGCTCGAGAGATCAATGAGCAATTGGTGCAGGATATTTTTAACAGGGCTTTGAATAACTGGTGACTAATATTAAGTATTTAAATGAACAAAGTACAATTCATATCATACGTTGAAACTCCGGAGAAAATGTCGGGGAACGATAGCGTTGTGCTTAGTGAATTGCTAAAGAATTTCCCTTATTTCCAAACTGCTCATCTGCTTTATGCAAAGAGTCTGCACAACATCAACAGCATTCATTACAACAACCAACTGCGTTTGTCGGCAGTTTATGCTACGGACCGCAAAATGCTGCACCGGCTTATCACAAAGCCAGTTGAAGTCGAACCGCTGAAAATTTCTGACCCATCGCAGCAGCCTGTTCTGAGTGAAGCCGAAGAGCTCCGTGTGATGGAAAAGCTAGAAGAAAAGAGGATTGAGGAAGCCGTAGTGCAGCTGATCCAGGAAGAAGTGGCAGAGCATAACATTCAACCCATCATCATTGAGGAAACTCCTGTCGCTCTTCGACCACTAGAAAAAACTCTACCAGAGATCATTGAAGAAAAAATAGTTCTTGAAGAAAAAGCAGACATTTCGACTACTCTCAATGTAACTGAAGAAATTGTAAAAGAACTTCTACCACTTGCTGATGAAAAGAAAGATACTCCGGTTATTGAAAAAGAACCGGTTGACCTTTTGGAAAAAGAATACCTGAATCAAATTGTGGACGCAAGTGTGGAGATAGGGATTCTGGCCACTCCTATTATCCACGAGACAGAAAAAGTCCAGGAAACCGTTGAAAGCACTTTCGTCTTAAACATCGCCGATTACTCTAAAACAGCGAAAACACTAGGTGTTGAGACCGTCGACATCGATTCCTTGTCCTTCACAGACTGGCTGAAACACGTAAACTCCGGAGATGCAATAGAGAAAGAAGAAGAAGACAAAGACAAGGAATCAGAAAACACTGAAAATCAACTAAGTGCATTCGAATTAATCGACAAATTCATCCGCGACGAGCCTAAACTGAACCGCCCGGTGAAGACCGAATTCTTCAGTCCTGTGAACATGGCCAAGCAGAGTGTGGCCGAGGACATTACCTTTGTGAGCGAAACATTGGCAAAAATCTATGTTTTACAGGGGAATTATGCCAAGGCTATCAAGGCTTATGAAAATTTACGCTTGAAATATCCAGAAAAAAGACTTTACTTTGCATCCCAAATTAAAAATTTGAGGAAATTAATTAATCAACAAAAGCAATAATTATAATGGGCGCAGTTATTTCAGTTTTAATCATCATCGTTAGTTTGTTATTGATCCTGGTGGTATTGGTACAAAATTCAAAAGGGGGAGGATTGGCTTCTTCCTTCGCATCGTCCAACCAGGTGATGGGAGTTCGTAAGACAGCAGACTTTTTGGAAAAAGCAACATGGACCTTAGCAGCCGCATTATTAGTGCTGTGTGTCATCTCTACTTCATTCACAAAAACATCCGGTGGAGTGAGCGAGGGTACAGGTGTAGAATCTACCACCCGTAAAATGAGTTCAGAGGACACAGCACCTGCGACCAGCACACCAGCAGCAGGAACACCTGCTCCGGCTCCTGCAGCTCCGGGTCAATAATCCCTAAAAAAATAAATTAAAAATGTCAGAATTCGATAAGCATTTCTGGCATTTTTTTTTCGTATTAGGAGTGGTCGTCTGCTAAATTGTCGCAAAAACCCCTTTGGTACAATATCTGACAATGCACGGTGGCAAAAAATAAACAGAGTTAAACAAATAAATAGAATCGAAAAATGGCAAAGACAGCTTCAAAAGTAAACATCAAGCCGGTTGCAGGAACACAAAACAGAGTAGTTGTGGAAGCAGCAGCTGCAGAAGAAAAAACAGCAAGCGGGATCATCATTCCTGATACAGCGAAAGAAAAACCGCAGCGCGGCAAAGTGATAGCCGTGAGTGAAAAAGATGAAAAAGGAAACAAGCCCGAAGTAAAAGTCGGCGATACGGTACTGTATGGAAAATATGCCGGGACGGAAGTTCAGGTTGACGGGAAAGACCTTTTGATCATGCGTGAGAGTGATATCTTCGCTATCGTATAATTTACAATTGTTGAATTTTAGAGTTGTAGAATTTTAGATTTTGCTCCTCTACGTTCACCAAAAATATTAATTCAAAAAATCTAAAAATTTAAAATTTAAAATTATGGCTAAGGATATATTTTTCAATGTGGATGCACGCGACAAACTAAAAAGAGGTGTTGATGCACTGGCAAACGCAGTAAAAGTAACATTGGGACCGAAAGGAAGAAATGTGATCATCGATAGAAAGTTCGGAGCACCAAGCATCACGAAAGATGGTGTTACAGTTGCAAAAGAAATTGAATTGAAAGATGCAGTAGAGAACATGGGAGCGCAGATGTTAAAAGAAGTTGCTTCCAAAACTGCTGATGCAGCCGGAGACGGAACTACAACAGCAACCGTACTTGCACAAGCAATTGTGACTGCAGGATTGAAGAACGTAGCAGCAGGAGCAAATCCAATGGATCTGAAACGCGGCATCGACAAAGCAGTCATTGCCGTTGTAGAAAACCTCAACAAACAATCACAGAAGATCGGTGACGACAATAAAAAGATCGAACAAGTAGCGACCATTTCTGCTAACAATGACAACGCCATCGGGAAACTGATTGCTGAAGCTATGAAACGCGTTAAAAAAGAAGGAGTGATCACAGTAGAAGAAGCAAAAGGAACAGAAACAACTGTTGAAGTTGTTGAAGGGATGCAATTCGACAGAGGATACATTTCTGCTTATTTTGTAACAGATGTAGATAAAATGGAAACCGTTCTTGATTCGCCATTGGTACTGATCACCGACAAGAAAATTTCCATTATGAAAGAATTGCTTCCAGTATTGGAAAAAGCAGTTCAGACAGGACGACCGATCTTGATCATTGCCGAAGATGTAGACAGTGAAGCATTGTCGACCTTGGTGGTGAACAAAATCAGAGGATCATTAAAAATTGCAGCCGTAAAAGCTCCAGGATTTGGTGACAGAAGAAAAGCAATGTTGGAAGACTTAGCGATCTTAACAGGTGGAACATTAATCTCAGAAGAAAGAGGATACAAACTGGAGAACGCTGAACTGAGCATGTTGGGAAGTGCAGAAAAGATCACGATCGACAAAGACAATACAACCATCGTAGGCGGAAAAGGCAAAAAAGCTGAGATCCTGTCACGTGTGAATCAAATTAAATCTCAAATCGAATCAACAACATCCGATTACGACAAAGAAAAATTGCAGGAACGTTTGGCTAAACTGGCCGGAGGAGTTGCAGTGTTGTACGTTGGAGCAGCCACCGAAGTAGAGATGAAAGAGAAAAAAGACCGTGTGGATGATGCATTGGCTGCAACACGTGCAGCAGTGGAAGAAGGAATTGTACCGGGAGGTGGTGTTGCTTACATTCGTGCTATCGATGGACTGGAAAAATTAAAAGGAGCTAACGCGGATGAGACAACAGGAATTGAGATCGTGATCCGTGCTATCGAAGAACCGTTACGCCAGATCGTTGCCAACGCAGGATTGGAAGGAGCAGTTATTGTTCAGAAAGTCCGCGAGGGGAAAGGCGATTTTGGTTACAATGCACGCACCGATAAATATGAAAACTTATATGCAGCAGGTGTCATTGACCCTACGAAAGTGTCACGTATTGCCCTGGAGAATGCAGCTTCCATCGCTGCCATGTTATTGACCACCGAATGTGTATTGGCAGAGCAAAAAGAAGAAAATCCTGCACCGATGGGTAACCCAGGAGGAATGGGCGGCATGGGCGGCATGATGTAATAAATGAATATTCTCATTAGAAAAGCTCCTTCCGGATAAGAAGGGGCTTTTTTATTTACCTTTGTGTATCATGAGCAGACTGGTCAAAGCCGGATTAATAGGAATGAGCATAACGACGGCAATAGCGTTGTTACTATACTTTACCGCTTCTGTTTCCCCGAGGGCAATTGCTCCGTTTTTCATGCCCTGGGCTGTTTTGTTGCTGATCGGCTTCACTCACAAAAGAAAATAGAAGCGAATTCTTTGAAATAGCGTAATTTTACAAACAGAAATGAAAAAACATTTAACACTCTTTTTACTGATAATCTTTGCTACCGGGCTGATGGCCCAGGATACTGCGAAGATCCATTTTCCCGTAAAAAAAAGAGGGTTGTTTTATTTTTCCTGGGGATATAACAAAGATTGGTTCTCTAAAAGCGACATTCATTTTAAAAACGAATCGACCGTTCCTGATCCAAAGACCGGAGGAACGCAGACCTACGACTTCGTTGTTCAGGATGCGGTTGCGCATGATCGTCCGGGTTTTGCAGACATTTTAAGAACAGACCTAACCATCCCCCAATACGTTTACCGGATCGGATATTATTTTAATGACAAGAGAGATCTCGGGCTGGAAATCAATTTCGATCACGTGAAATACATCATGGACGATTATCAAACGGCTCACGTAAAAGGCACTATTCACGGACAAGCCATTGATCAGGATACGATGATCTCACCTGAGAACTTTATACATTTTGAACATTCCGACGGAGCAAATTTCCTGATGCTCAACTTTATGAAACGTCAACACCTCCTTCATTCGAGGAATCACAAGCATCTGCTATACGGGATTGCAAAAATCGGTGCGGGACCTGTGATCCCGAGGACCGATGTAACCATGTTCGGAGACCACATCAACAATTGTTTTCACATCGCCGGTTATTGCGCCGGAATTGAAACGGGTTTCCGGTACGAAGGATTTAAACATGTTTATATAGAATATACCGCTAAAGGAGCTTATGCCGATTTCAGAAATGCACTCGCTTACGGTGCAGGAAAAGCCAGTCATCATTTCTGGACATTTGAGAATATTCTTGTGTTGGGATTGCAGTTTGGTGGCGGTCCTAAGAAATAGGAAGGATGGTACAGATAACGAATCCCGATAGCTGTTGGGACGAAATTACGAATGTGGGGTGTTTGCTGAATCTCCTATCTCTGCTTAATTGCCTTTAGTCGAACTTCAATTAAATAACTTTTGGGCCGCGTCTTAAAAGTTTTTTTGCTTTTATACACCTGCTTTGTCATTCTATACAAATCAAATTTCCAGATTGTTGGAATGTAAATTTCATTATTAATAGTGAAGCCGAAAATTTCAAAACGAGAATTGTTCCTCCAGATTGCAGTTTCAGAAAACTCTTGGGTTCCAAAATAAAGTAGCATCGAGGCATACAAGTCTTTTGTCTTCACGAGTTGAACTTTGCTTTCCGGATCTCCCGCACCCCAAGTTAATTGGCTACTTTCACCCTTTTCCAGTAATACAGAATAACTATACAGATCAAGAAAATGGGTAGAATCCAACGAGTAAAAACATAAGCTGTCGTAGAACTTTTTATTCTCGGCATCGAGATCGTAGGATTTCCAGCTCAAATCTATTTTCACTTCATTTCCATCCCACTGAAAATCCTCATCCTTCAGATCGTAAAATTTCAACCATTTTCCATATTCATTCAAATCTTTGTGAGTGAATGAAGTCCAGAGAATGACGACGGCAAAAATTAAAATGTATGATTTGGGGCTTGTCATCAAAAAGTCAATAAATGAAATTTTCAGGCTCTAGCAAGCACAAGTTAGCTGCGCGTTATTCTTTTG
>JBKJQG010000255.1:0-4560 GCA_046594925.1 Bacteroidia bacterium | reverse complement strand
GATTTTCTTTTACCGCATAAGCCCCCCAAGCAAATAACCCGATACTGAATAAAAGCACCAGCCATCGGTTACGAAGTGAAAGGGATATAAGTTTTTGAACCATTTCCTGATTTATTTTTTATCCTTTTTAGGCCTTTCGTACTGGCAGCAATGATGAAGCTTGTTATAGGTAGCATCTGTTGCAGTAGCATACTGATTATCATACCCAACACCCGCTACTTTTTTACCGATCTCTTCAATAGTTATTTTTGATGGATCATAAGTAACGGACAACATAAGTGTTTTTGAATCCCATCTCTTAGAAATAATGCCGTCTTTCTTTTTTAGTGATCCTTCAATAGTTTCTTTACACATATCGCAGTTGCCATACACTTTTATAGCTTCTGTTTTTTTTGTTTCCTGGGCTATACTTGCAGAGCTTATCAATAGAAAGCTGCATAGGAAATACATGATTTTCTTTTTCATGAATGAAATTTTAGTTTAATAAATGGAAATAGAGATCCGCTTCGTGATTGAAACGAAAGAGAACAGAGTAAAAAGAAAGTTTAAATTAAAATAGAGCGGTATAATATGCTCAGAGGAACCGGAGGTTCGGGAGGTCCGGTATCTTTATAGAAATTGATTTCTGTTCCGTATGATGCCGTAAGTTGATTTAAATAGGCAATAGGAGATATTGAAATACTTTCGAAATGCGGAGGATTTATAAAAAAAGAGGTTGAAACATAATCACCTTCTATTTTCTTTAATACAATTGTTTTGGATTTACAGCAATTACCTTTATCCGATTTTTTACAGCAGCAGGACTTTGCTTTTTTTAAAGAAAAAGAATAACTCTTTTTCATAGGGCAATACCCAACACCGATAGTAACCCCCAAAGTGCTGAGAAGAAAAAGAAATGCTAATAATACAGAAGCGATTTTTTTAATGAATCCCATTTGATACAAAATTAGTTATTTTTTTAATATCACTGATTATTCATCTGCATTAAAAATCGGGAACATTAAGGACGAATATAGATAGAAGGTGTTTTGTAAGGAATAATTTAGCGGATTAAAAGTCCTATAGGCAAGGGGGCGACTGCAAACCTATATGCGGTATATCCTTTATGTCTGCCGTGTCTCGTCCTCTATATTTCTGGTAATCCTAAAGCACAAGGTTGGTCTACCTAAGGTGATGAATAGGGTTGCTAAAATCGGAAATTTATTAGTTTTTTCGATTTTCTAAGGTATCTGGCATTTTCAACCTTTCTTCTCACATTTCCATCGTTCATTTTCCATCATACTTGCCTGTGGGCAGGCACCATCCTCTAAAAAGGATGATCTTCCTCAATGTCATTCATCTTAGAACCACGAATCACAGAGTTTGACTGTGAATCAAAATCCGTAGCAGGTGAAAGTTTGTTGGTTGTTGCTCCTCCGTAATCTAGGTTCTGATCTAATAAATCGAGATCGGCAAATTTGGTGAACTGACCGATGTATCTTGTTTTTGCTGAATCCACGGGACCATTACGGTGTTTCGCAATGATGAGTTCTGCAACTCCCAATGTGGAACCTCCGTTCTCATCTTCGGTGATGTTGTAATATTCGGGACGGTGAATGAACATTACCATGTCGGCATCCTGCTCGATTGCACCGGATTCACGTAAATCGGAAAGCTGAGGACGCTTGTCCCCACCGCGCGTTTCAACGGCACGGCTCAACTGTGAAAGCGCGATTACGGGAATTTCTAATTCTTTTGCCAAGCCTTTTAAAGAACGTGAAATGGTGGCGATCTCCTGCTCACGGTTCCCTTTGCCTTCTCCACCTGCTGTCATCAACTGCAAATAATCGACCACCAACAATTCTATCTTGTGCTGTTCTTTTAGTCTTCTTGCTTTTGCCCGTAATTCGAAAACTGATAATCCTGGTGTATCATCAATGAACAAAGGTGCTTCGGTCAGTTTTCGGATCTTATCATTCAGTTGTTGGAATTCGTAATCTTCTAAATTTCCTTTCTTCAATTTTTCAGAAGAAAGTTCGGATTCGCTCGCGATCAAACGGGTAACGAGCTGAAGTGATGACATCTCCAAAGAGAAAACAGCAACAGGTTTGTTGAAATCGACTGCTGCGTTACGGGCCATGGTCAACACCAGTGCGGTTTTTCCCATTGCAGGACGAGCGGCAATGATCACCAGGTCGGATTTTTGCCAGCCGGATGTCAGCCTGTCGAGTGCCGTTAAGCCGGATGGAACTCCTGAGAAATTTCCTTTGTTGTTCTTTGTATGTTCGATCTGATCGATCGCTTTACGGATGAGCGTACTCATCTTATCGTAATTCTTTTTGATGTTCCCTTCTACGATGGAGAACAGATTTTTCTCTGCATTGTCAAGCAGGTCGAAAACATCGGACCCGTCTTCGTAAGCGTCGTTGATGGTTTTTGTCGAGATGCGGATCAATTCGCGCTGAATGAATTTCTGCGCAACAATGCGTGCGTGAAATTCGGCATTGGCTGCAGAAGCAACCCGGTTGGTCAACTGCGTGATGTAGTAAGCCCCGCCCACAAGGTCGAGTTCTCCGGTCTTTTTCAATTCTTGGGTTACTGTAAGAATGTCTACCGGTTCCGAACGCGTGAAAAGTTGTTCTATGGCGTGAAAGATTCTGGAGTTTGAATCTTTGTAAAAACTTTGTGGTTTTAAAATGTCAATTACATTCGTAAGGGCGTCTTTTTCGAGCATCAGCGCACCCAAAACAGCCTCTTCTAATTCAACGGCCTGTGGAGGCATTTTTCCGATGTCCATCAGTTGTTGATTTGCAGTCGTTTTTGTCAACCTTTTACGGGAGTTTGTATCGTTTTTTGTAGTAAAATCAGTCATAGTACAAATTTACCAAATTTTGAAAGATGGGCGCGAGAAATATACTTTTGAACATCCCGTAAACATCTTATTAACACTCATTTCGACGCTTTCTAGCTAATTTTGTTGTAAATGCTTAACTTTATGTAATGTTTAATGTGAACAAAATATATTTCAGCACAGCACTTCTGGCTATTTCCCTGCTTTTTTCCTGTAAAAAGGAGCAGGACGAGACGGGGCCTGAGATTGTATTTCATTCACCTGCTGAAAATCAAACCTTCAATGTTAATGATTACGTAACCGTGAACGCAACAGTTACGGATCACCTGAAAATAAAAGCAGTTTCAGTGACTTTGGAGGATGCCAACCAAGGTTATGCCCACGTGACTGTGCCCGTAACGGTGACGAGCCCGACCATGAACTTGAACATGTCCTACTTATTAGATAACATTCACTTGGAAACGGGCTATTATTACATCAAAATTTCTGCGTCCGACGGGCCCAACACCACTACAAAATACCAGAAGATCTATCTGATCGCGGTTCCGAAAGCTTTGAAGAGCATTTATGTGCTGACAAATACAAGCAGTTCGTTCACACAAATGGCCTCTATCGACACGAATTTTGCTTCTATAACGGGTTATAACAGTTTCAGTGGCGATTACCTCGCGTCTTCCGTTAGCAGCTATTACCAGCAAGCCTACATTTGTGGTAATTATACCGGGAATTTCAGGGCCCACGTGCTGGAATTCAATGCTCCGAAATATAGCGTGCCAGCAGTATCCTCTTCTTCGCCATACTTTACCGGCTATTATAGCAATGAGCAGCATTCCTACGTGAGTCGTTTCGACGGAAGCATCAGGGGCTATAATTACTCGGGCGGCGTCATCTACAGTACGTCCGCTATTTCGGGTCACTACGCAAAACACATGTGTTTTACCGACGGGTATCTGGTCGCTGAAGAAAAAGAGCAGTTTACAAGTACCAAGAGATTGGCTACTTATTTTCCGACGGGAAGTTTTGAAAAGAGTTGCGCATTAACTCAGGATGTTGTTGCTCTTTGTGAGATGGATGTAAATAATGTTTTTGTTTTCGGGAATGTGGCGGGACAAGCTACCATCGAACTGTTCGACAGGATCAATAATAACCTTTGGAGTCCTTATCCTTTTACCTTGGCACCCGGAATGCTACTGAGTGCGCTCCAGCTGGACAGTGACACTTACCTGCTCGGACATTCTAATGGAACGATCTATAAATATCAATATTCTTCTGGGGGGGTAACCACCTTTCTTCCTGGATATACTGCTGTGCAGTTGAAGTACGAGGATGTACACGGTGAACTTTATGTGGTGGAGGCGAATAAAGTAACGACTTTCAATATGAGCACAATGGGCATGGTGCATACCATCAATTCAAGTGAGAACATCCTCGATCTTCACCTATTGTATAACCGCTAATTTTTCCAGATCTTCTTTATAGTCATACTGCAGGTCTTCGTGCAGTTTGTCACATGCTTTTTTAATTTTCTCTATCTCACGGTAATAAAGGTTGCTGATGATGCGGCTCGAATCCAGGTTAATCCTTGTAGCTTTTACCTTTTTGCAGAAGTAGATTCTCAGGTCCAGTTCAGATTCTTTTTTACTTGAATTCTTTATGAGTTTGTTGAGGTTACGAACAACTTTCTGTAATCTTTTTTTTGTCGTGTAGGCAGTGTTCCTGTTAATCCCATG
>JBKJQG010000208.1:0-4052 GCA_046594925.1 Bacteroidia bacterium | reverse complement strand
TATCAGCTGCAACCGTTTCGCCAGTCTTATTCTCAGTGGTTTTATTGTCCGTTATAGCAGTCTCTGTAATCTTATTATTCGCTACGGCTGTTTCAGTGCTGCTATTCTCATTGGTTTTATTATCCGCAACTGCTGTCTCTGTTGTTTTGTTATCTGTTACAGCTGACTCGGTGGTTTTATTCTCATTCGTTTTATTATCCGCAACTGCTGTGTCTGTTGTCTTATTTTCTGTTGTTTTATTGTCGGCAACCACTTGTGTGTTTGTGCCGTTGGATTTAGCAAGACTCTGTTGAGCTTCTTTTTGTTTCTCCTGGGAAAGCGCTTCTCCTTGCTTCACCTTGATGGCTAACAAAGCTTTCATTTCAGGGTCAGTGCTAGCATTCATCTCGGTCTTCTTCTTCGCTACGTCGGAGTCAATCGCTTTACTCCAGTTCATCAAGGCATCTGCTTTTGCATTTTCCCTATCTTTTTCATTGCTGATTCCTGCTGTTGCAGCTACTTCATCGGTATATTGCCGATTGATACTGGCAGCGGTTGGTGCAATGTTCTCTGTTGAAGTTTCTGCGATCTTGCTGTCTGCAACTCCGCTCTCTGTTGTCTTACTGTCGGCAACGGCAGCTTCCTGCGTTTTCAACTTCTCGATGGAAGCCATGGTCTCCTCTGACGTTCTTTTCTTTTCTTTCAGGTCTTTCTCGAGTGCCGCAATCTCTGTATTCAGCTCTTTTTTCTTTGTTTTGTCCGTTTCGTTCTTCGCTTCTTCTTTTTTATCTGTTATGTCTTCATTGATGGAAGCCGTCCATTGGTTCAGCAGGTCTGCTTTTCTCTTTTCCCGCTCGAGTTCATTTGAAATGGTTGATGCGCCAGCCATTTCATCTGTGTATTTTTTATCATAATCAATTTTAGTTTCTTTGGCATTGTCAGCTACCGCAGTCTCCGTTGATTTGTTCTCGGAAGTCTTGTTGTCTGCAATGGCGGTCTCTGTTGTTTTATTCTCTGTTGTTTTATTATCAGCAACGGCCGTCTCCGTTGTTTTGTTTTCTGTGGTCTTGTTATCAGCAACCGCGGTTTCCGTCGTTTTGTTCTCCGTTGTTTTTACGACAACAGCATTGTCGGTGGTTGAGTTTTTGATGGTATTTACTTGTGCTTCGAGCTTCGCCTTATCAATCATGGCTACGTCGGCTGCAGCTTTTTCATTGCTAACGCTTTTTGCCTGATCAAAAACATTGCTCACCAACTGTGTTTCATTCACGGCACCGTTGTATTGTTTCTGCAATTGAACTGCTTTTTGCTCATTCAATGCCAGGTCTTTCTTACTTTCTTCGGTATCCAATTTCAATCCGGTCACCTGGTCCAGCAAGCCTTGTTTCACTTTTGCATTCTTCTCTTTGTCCGCTTCTGTTTGTGTCGTGATAATCAGAGCTTCGTTGTCGGCGATCTCCTGTTTGATGTCCGCAGAAGTCTGGAGGGCTTTCTCCCAATCCCGTTTCTTGTTGTCCACATCGAGTTTTAAACTATTGGCGAGTGTAGGATTGTTATTCTGTTCTGCCAGTGCGTCCAGTTTTTTCTGTTGTTCTTCCAACTTGACAAACAGAGCCGGGTCTGAATTTTTTGCTTTTACTGCTGCTTCCAGGTCTTTTGCATACTGCATGGACAATTCTGCCTCCTGATCTTTTGCAACGGCACGGAAATCAATTTTTTTAGCCAGATTAAAAGCAGCAACAGTTTCCTGATTTAGTTCTTCAGCTTCCTGGGCGGCCGCGTTCGCCTCATCCATGGTAGCTTGCTTCTTCACATTGTCACTCATTGCAGAGGCATCGGCCAACAATTGTTCTGCTTCTTTGCCTTTATTAATAGCCAGTTCATTCTTCTGATTTGCAAGCACCAAAGCTACATCAGCTTGTTCCCTCAAGTCTTTTGCTTCTTTGATTACTTCTTCTGCATCGGAATAACCGATCCTAACAATGTCTTCGTTGCTCAGCTTAGCTGAATTTGGCGTTTTGTTCTCATTCGGTTTGTTGGCGGCCACTTCTGCCGTTTTGGAAGTATCTTTCACAGCTGTATTCGCAACGGCAGTGTTACTGTTTTCGTTGACATTGACTTCCATCTTGGATTTTTCCTTGATGAAATTAAGTGCCAGCATATAGCTTGCATCGTCCATTACTTCATCAAACAAATTCTTGATGATCAGTTTGTCGGTCCCTAATTCATAACTCATCTCCTGCTTCATAGGACGAAAAGCATATTGGACGGGCACTTCCACGACATCCGACTGAGTTGAGAAACCGGTAGCTTCAACGGTGAACAGGAATTTGCCGCCATTCGGAATGTTGATTAGATAAACACCGTTAGCGGCTTTGGAGTTGAAAATACCCAATATCACATTATCGTTCAGATCTTTCACGGTGATCTTGACGTCAAGTGGTTGGTTGTCTCTGTTTTTCACCACCGCACCCTTGATGATTGCAATATCAATCGGTTTGCGCTCAACGTTGATGTGATAAACCGCTGTTTTCCCACTTTTACTGGCACGTGCAGAAGAGAAGAATGCCTCTTTTTCATCTTCGTTTGTTACGTACAAAACATCATCGTCGGGTGTGTTGATCGGAAAATCCAAGTTGACTGGCTTGTTCCAGGTTTGTGTTTCTTCGTTGAGCGTGGTTTTGTAAATGTCGTAACCGCCCATGGAGTTGTGTCCTTTGGAACAGAAATACAATACTTTTCCATTTGGATGAAGGAAAGGAAAATCCTCATCGTACTCTGTATTCACCGGATAGCCCAAGGTCTGCGGCTTACTCCACTCTCCGGAAGGAAGTTTACGGATGATGTAAATGTCTTTTCCCTGATCCATGTTTTCGCCATAGCTGGAGAAAAACACCTGGTTATTATTGGATGCAAGGTAAATGATGGACTTCTCTTTTTTCTTTTTGTCCAATGCTGACTTGAAAGACTCTTCATCCGGCTTGGAGAGCAGCTTTCCGCCAATTCCCGAAATGTCGTAAGAACGGTAAAAATCCGTTCTGCTCATTTCCTTTTTTTCGATCACCACCAGATCCGTTAGGTTGCGGAGCAATTTCTTACCACTCCTGCACATCTCGATCTGCCTGTCTACCATCAGTTTTTCGGCCTTTGCTTCGGAAGCCACATTCTTGTAAAGGCCATATTCCTTGATGGCATCGTCAAAACGGTAATTCAAGTGATAAGCCCTTGCGAGGTAGAACAAGACCTCCTTCTCTACCTCCGGCTTACCGGCTGCAAATTCTAAAAAGGCAATAGGTTTTTCTTTATCATCGCTTGCATAGAGCATGCAGACACCCAAGCGGTAATTGTAGTTTGGATCTTTAGGATATATACTGGTCAGTTGGGAATAAAGCGGGTAAGCCTCTTCGAACTCATCGTCATCAAATAGCTTCGCAGCCTGGGTCTTCAATTCTTCTTCAGAACCAAAAGTTGTTTGAGCCGAAGCAATGCGCGTGCTGAGTGCAAGCGTTATTAGCAATAAGAAAACTAACCTTACATGCTTCATATAGAGTAATCCCGCGTGGCGGGACGGAATGTGCTTTAATTGGTAATTAATAAAATAGTGATTTACAACACGTTGTATGTAGCAAAACGATATGAGAGACCACCTTAACATACAAATTTAAGTTTTTTTCTTGATTGATGCTATTTCTTAGGAAATTCCATAGTTTCAGGCCGATTTTTATGCTTTTCTCCGAAGGAGGCCCTTCAGGGAAAATAAACCTGCCCGATTTCCGTTAATTTAGCGCTTATCCTATCTTTGTATGATGAAACTGAAACACGCACTGCCCTTTTGCTTTTTGCTCCTCATTGCTTTCTCTTCCTGTAAAAAGGACGAGCTGCTTACCGACTCCAGCGCAAAGCTTGAATTTTCAGTAGATACGGTTATGTTTGACACCGTTTTTCATTATGCAGGATCTACTACCAAAGTATTCCGCATCTATAATCAGCACGACCGCCCTATCAGCATCTCAAAAGCATACCTGGCCGGTGGGACTTCTTCTTCTTTCAAACTTAACATCGACGGCATTTCC
>JBKJQG010000117.1:0-5788 GCA_046594925.1 Bacteroidia bacterium | reverse complement strand
TTGATTTCTTAAAAACTCAAAGAAAAACTGATGCTACTAAAGCAAGCTTTGAATGGATTTTCTGTAAATAAAAAAGAGAGAAGCAAGCTTCTCTCTTTTACATTTATCTGCGGAATGGACGGGACTCGAACCCGCGACCTCCTGCGTGACAGGCAGGCATTCTAACCAGCTGAACTACCACTCCTCAATAAAATCCCAATTCAAACGATGTTCCTCAGAATTGGACTGCAAAAATAGCTGAATTTTTGACTCAACCAAAGAAATATCTTAAAAAAAGGCAAAAAAGCCTGTCCCGCTTGAAAAATAGACGAAAACAGATCGCTAAAACACAGATTTCTCGTACTTTAACATAAGATCGACAAGAGCAAATAATCAGGACTTTTT
This sequence comes from Bacteroidia bacterium, assembly GCA_046594925.1. Lineage (GTDB taxonomy): Bacteria > Bacteroidota > Bacteroidia > 2-12-FULL-35-15 > 2-12-FULL-35-15 > 2-12-FULL-35-15. Next base: position 5,404 of record JBKJQG010000117.1, on the reverse strand, counting down.
TCCGTTTACCTCTGGCCGGTAATCAAACTATCTGGAATTTGAAATCTAAAAACTGAAATTCTCTCGAATGAAGCATTACTTTCTACTTTTACTGATACCATTTTTTGCAACCTCCTGTAAAAAAGATCCAGCTATCCCCGAGATCAAACCTTCTGAATTCCAAAAGAATTATGGGGGCGCCAATGATGAATTCGGGAAAGCCGTTTTGGAATATCCCAACGGAGACCTCTACGTTGTGGGCTCTACAACCAGTTTCGGAAGCGGCCTGAGCGACGTTTACGTCATAAAGACAGACATGAACGGAAATACCATCTGGACAAAAACCTTTGGCGGGACAGGGAATGAAGAGCCTAATGAAATCATCAAGGCAGCAGATGGAAATTTACTCATCCTGGGGATCACAGACAGTTACGGGGCTGGAGGCGACGATATGTACCTTTTAAAGATAGATACCACGGGAGCTCAGCTCTGGCACAAAGAGTATGGTGGTGCGGCCGATGAAGTGGCCGAGGATATTGTTATTGCTCCAGATGGGAATTACCTTATCAATGGAATAACATACAGCTATGGCAATGGCTTGAGGGATATTTATTTGCTGAAGATCACTTTGGCCGGAACTCCTATCTGGACAAAAACTTATGGCGGTCCCTTGGATGATGGCGGTATTAGTCTTTGCAACGCTCCCGGAGGCAACATCATGCTTTACAATTTCACAGATAATTTCGGGGCAGTGGCGCGCGACACTTATGTGATGAAGGTCAACAGCATTGGCGACTCTCTTGGTGCCTGGCTTTACGGTGGTGATGAATACGAACAGGCTTGTAGCATTGAGCCCACCACAGACGGAAATTATATCATCATGGGACATACCGCTAGTTTCGGACATTTTGAGCACAACCTTTATGCTTTGAAAATAACAGATACCGGGACCATTCTTTGGGAAAAAAATTATGGCGGGGCTTTTCACGATGGCGGGGAACATGGCGAACAAAGTGAGGACGGCGGGTATATCTTTTGCGGGCGCACCAACAGCTTTGGTAATAATTCCGAGCAGGTCTACCTGGTCAAGACCGATGCCAATGGCAACCTTCAATGGGAAAAGGACGCAGGCGGCAGCAATAACGATGCAGGATATAATATGACAGAAACCGATGACGCTTATATCGTAGTCGGACAGACTTTGAGTGTTACAAATGGAAATAATGATGTATTTTTGGTGAAAATTTTAAAAGAATGAGCGCAACACTTTTTATCATCGGGACTATAGTGGGCGGTATCGCGACACTCGTGACCGTTATTTTTACAATTATATCTTTGGCAACGAGCAAGAACAAAAATGCAGGTATCTGGGGCATTGCTTTTGTTTTGTCATTGACTATCACCATTATCTCCATATTTCAGCTAGTCAGAAAGATCGGTCAAAAAGTTAAATCCGAAATTGAGTTGTTAGGAAACAATGGCGGTTTGTCGGTGAAAGAGGACAATGAGGAATACGATGCATCCGAGCGCAGTTATTTTCTGGATACTTTAAAAAAATATACCCACCCGGCTCACGAAGGGAAAGTGCCTGCAGACTATTATGCTAACAAATCAGCTGAAAAATCTGCAGACGGAAAACTGATTGTACCATTCCTGTATCCGCTTTCCATCCGTTACACGCCTAATGATTTCTCAGGAGAGATACTAAGCGACATGAACGACAGCGTTTATCTGAAAAATATTTCCCAAATGGCTTTTGATGAAAATTTTGTGATCGCTAAAGTAGATAACAGCAAGGACAAAGACCTACTGAAAGAAGGAAGAGGAGAAATTGAATACGTTCTGTTCGACATGCGCAGCCGTGAATACATAGCCTTTACAAGTGAATCACAGCTGATCGAAAAATCAGGCAAAATAGGGTATGCAGGTCCGCAGCAAATGACTTACTTGACGGATCTATACAGAGGCTGGATCGGAACACTCGATTTTGATTTCTAAATTATTCTCCACAGCTTTTCATTCGGCTGAAAAGGAAATAAAAAGAGACAGCAAGCCCGATTACAAAGTGATGCTCATCTGCGTCACGGTTGCTTTTTCACTCACAATGATTAAGTATCTTGGCGACCCCAAATTCCTTCTGCACTTCCTGCAGAACATTGGTTTTGATTCTCTCGCCTCGTCCTTCGAAAACTTAACGACCATTAATCCCAATGCGGAACTTTACCGTTTGCTTTACTGGGCCGGCAACGTGATCTTCTTCTACATTGTTCCTCCATTCCTTCTGATCAAACTTGTCTATAAGGAAAGCTTTGCTGATTACGGTCTGAGTTTAAAAGGAGCGTTTAAGGACAATAAGATTTATATTGCCATGCTTTGTTTTATGATTCCCTTGGTGCTGTTCTTTTCTCGCACAGAGAGCTTTCAGGCTCGTTATCCTTTCTATGATCTGGAACAGGGTGAACCACTTTATCCTAACTTATTCATTTGGGAAATCGTCTATTTCATTCAGTTTTTTGCGCTTGAATTTTTTTTTAGGGGGTTCATGCTGCACGGCACCAAACAGCGTTTTGGATTTTATTCTGTTTTTGTGATGACAATTCCCTATTGTATGATCCATTTCGGAAAGCCCTTTCCCGAAACACTTGCAGCAATCGTTGCGGGGGTAGTATTGGGAACTCTGAGTTTAAAAAGCCGAAGCATCTGGCTGGGAGTTGCCATTCATTATAGCGTAGCAATCACAATGGATATGTGCTCGTTGTGGCAAAAAGGATTGCTTTAATTCTATTTTTTTTATCTGCGATTTTTATCTGAAATGGGCGATCCTAGTGGCCGTCGCGATTGCGAGATTTTTTTTACTCACACTCCGCAACCGCGATGAGTAACTTCTCCAATTTCAACTTCATTTCGGTTGGACTGCAAGCATAATTGTTTGCTAATACGGAAAAGCAAAGCAATTCACCTTTTCTATTCTTCACATAGCCAGTATAGCCACGTGCTCTAGTGATATACCCGCTCTTTGCCCTCAGATTATTTTCCGCAAAGGTTCCTTCGCATAGACTTCCAAGCGATCCTGATTTTCCGGCTACCGGCAAGGAATTGTAAAAGGCATTGAAGTTCTTGTCGGACGACATCACCCTGAGGATCTGTGTTTGTGTTTTGGTAGTAATGACGTTAGCTCTTGCCAATCCTGAACCGTCATTCATGAAGAATCCGCTCACGTCTACGTCTTTTGTTTTCCAAAAATTAGTTACGATCTCTGTTCCTGCATTGGTGGACCCGTATCCTGTTTTTTTGTAGGCGATGAATTTTAATAAATGTTCGGCATACAAATTCAGACTTTTCATATTCGTCCAGTAAACGATCTTGTCGAGGGTGGGAGAGTAGTTGGTGTGAAGCGTTGTTCTTTTGTCGTTGTTGTATTCTAATTTTTTATACCCTGATGATATTTTTGATGTGGATTCAAAATCTTTCTCAGCCCTTACTGTGGTGGCTTCCTTCATCACTTTGATATCTATGTTCTTTAATGCCCGAGTCAGTTCTTTCGCACAAAATAGCGCTGGATCTGGAATGGCTCCTTCTACTTCGTAATTTGTTTTATTTGAAGGAATGGTTCCGCTAATGGTTCGGTAGTTGGAATAAGGTGATCCATAAATGAAAGCATTGTCATCCTTTCCGCCGGCCGTTACATGATTAACCAGTTGCATGTCGTAAATGTTTGGAAGCACTCCGGTGATCGATGTTTCTGATCCAGGTATTCCTGATTTGAAAAAGACCTTGTATTTGTTATCTACGTATGTTAATCCGCAGGCTCCTGCTCCGAAATAATTCCCCATGTCGGCCCAGATCCATTGTGCTGGAATTAAGTTGTCCTCAAAGATGCTGGCATCACCCACTACAGCGCCTTCAATGGTCTTGATGCCTTTTGCTTTTAAGATCACTGCCCATTTTTCCAGGATGGTCAGACTGTCTTTCTTATCTTTGAAATAATCTGAACCCAAAGTCGGATCTCCGCCGCCACGGATGTATAGATTTCCTTTTAATGTTCCCGAAATACTGTCGAACACTCCGTCGTACATAAGCTTCGTTTCAAATACAAAATCACTTCCCAGAATGGAAAGAGCAGCGGCAGTGGTAACGACTTTCAAGGTGCTTGCCGGGACAACGCTGGTTTGACTGTTGTATTCAGCAACGACCGAATCCTTTTTGGTTTTCATTACACAAATGCTCCAAGTGGCGTGTTGCAGTTCCTTGTCCTGTTTTAGAAGGTCTATCTGTACAGACAGCTTTGATGTTTGGGCAAGGGCGGAAAAGCCGATAAAAAAAAAGGAGATGATGAAATACTTTTTCATAGATTGTTTACCTATTAAAATTGCCTCAACTAAGGGGCGTCATAGTGAAGTGCATTCTGCGTTGAAGCGGACACTCAATCTTCTTTCGAAGGAAGTATTCTCTTCGTCGCGTGAGATTGCTTCTCATCGCTGTGCCGCAGCTTCATCTTTCTTAGTTCCCACTAAGGAGAAGGATAAAAGTTGGGGCGATACGCAGTCACAAAGCGGTTCTAACAGAGAACTATCTCTCAAATTTTGAGCCGCTGCCAAACAACTTATCGATCTTCTTCGCCAAGGCGTGATCTTTATCCGTCACAGTGTTTCCCGCATCGTGCGTATTTAAAGAGATGCTCACTTTGTTGTACACATTGCTCCAGTTAGGATGATGGCCCATTTTTTCGGCCTCCAAAGCCACTTTTGTCATGAAGCCGAATGCTTCTACAAAATTTTTGAATTCGAAAGTTCTTGTCAGCATGTTGTTTTCTTCGTTCCAGGATGAGTTCATTGTTTGTTTTTAGTTTTAAACCAGTTTTCTTTTTTTATAATATATTTTCGGTCCGTGCAGTTGTCCGCTGCATTAAAAAATTCTTTTTGCAGCGTAAAAAATTTTTCCAAAATTTTTATTGACCTTGCATTTTCAACGAAGACGTCGGCGGTGATCAGATTCATGTTCATGTTTCCAAATCCGAAGTCTAATAAGCCTTTTGTTATTTCAGTACCAAACCCCTGATTCCAATGCTGTTCTCTTATACGGTAGGCGATTTCATCTTCCGCCTCAGCATTTTTTAGCAATCCCGCAAAACCGATAAATTCTGCATCCTTTTTTTTACATAAACTCCAGATTTTAATGTCGCTGGTTTGTTCCAACTGCATCAGTTCTCTTAATTCGGAATCGCTTTTTTCTCGATCCAACACCGGCTCTGGGACCATATTCATAACATTCCGGTTGCTCATCAGATCAAAAAATAAATCAGCGTCCGTTTCTTGAAGCGCTCTGACAAATAATCTCTCCGTCTCAAAGATCAAACTCATTTTAATTTACGATACTTAATTTATTTTTCATATATACTTTCCCAACTCCCAACTCCCAACTCCCA
>JBKJQG010000077.1:0-9054 GCA_046594925.1 Bacteroidia bacterium | reverse complement strand
TTTATATTTCTTAAGCGGGATCGATTTCTGATTTTTTTGATTTTTAGACAATCACAGTAGAGGAGTTAAGGCCATTTTTATGTAAAAAAAACTTCCAAGCATTCACCCGGAAGTTTTTTGTCTTTATACTAAATACCTAACACTATTTTAAAACTGCCCATCCTCAATAAGCTTGATGGCTTGTTCGATGTTTTTTTCATCACCGTCTGCATCGTAATCAGCTTTTAGACTGGAATTGAAGACAATTGCCACACCTTGCCACATAGCGGCAGAAAATGAGCCGCGCATGCATTTTACGATGTCGTAGGTCGTTCTGCCGGTTTCGCGGTCAATGAGTTTGATCAGCAACCTTCCCTGAGTAACCGTCAAGTTCTTCAATTCATCTTCGAATTCATTCTTAAGATCTTTCTCGGCTTGACGCATAAAGGCTTTTTTACCGTATTCAGAAGGGATGGTTGCCATTACACGGTCGTACTCTTTCAGTTTGGCTGAAGCAAGAATGGCGTATGGGTAAACTTTCTTTACATTGTATTTCAAACGGTCCCAGGCTGCTTTTTGGCGGTAAGACTTAAAAGTACGTTCGGCGCTGCAAGTGATGGTGCTCAATTTTCCATACGGAATGGTGTCGCCCTGATAGTAAACCGTTTCAACAAGAGTTCCTTTAATTTCGGGACTGGCAGGTTTAATTGGAGTATTGGATTGACTCATCCCGGTGAACGGGATGGTGAAGAAAAATAAGAATATAATTATTCTTGTTGCCATTGTGGCGGGTATTTGCTTGTATAACGAGTCTGGGTACTAAAAGTTGCCTGTAAAATGTAAATTATTGTTAATCACGGGGTTCTACATCACCGAACCCCAGCCTTGACCACGCCAGGAAGAGGATAATCCACTCCAGGCCCTTCCAACGAGGAGTTTTCGGTTGCAATGAAAAACCCGGCCCTGGCTCCTCCAAGGAGGGGAATTGTTCCGCTATCTATTGGTTTTCCACTTGGAGACCGCTTTTCCTTCTGCCGGTTTTTGGCTGTTCGTTTTCGCCGTACTCATCAGTTTTGCTCCAAACAGCGCTGCTACTAGTGCTTCATCCTCTTTTGTTTCGCTCAACATCTCCGGGGAAAAGTGATGTTTGATGAAATGCGTGTCGAAATTTCCAGAAGTGAAAGCTTTATGCTTCAATACAAACTTGCAGAAACTCAGGGTGGTCTCCACCCCTGTGATCTGATAATCATCAATGGCCCGGATCATGCGGCTGATCGCTTCTTCCCTGTCCTTCCCGAAAGTCACCAGTTTGGCGATCATCGGATCATAATAGATGGGGATGTCCATTCCTTCCTCAAAACCATCGTCGACCCGCACACCCAATCCTTGCGGACGTTTGTAGGTCACTAGTTTGCCGATGTCCGGCAAGAAATTATTAGTAGGATCCTCAGCGTACACGCGGACTTCAACACTATGTCCAGTTATTTTTAAGTCTTCCTGTTTGAAGGACAATTTTTCCCCTCTTGCTACCTTGATCTGCTCCTTGACCAGATCCAAGCCAGTGATCATCTCCGTTACAGGATGTTCCACTTGCAGACGGGTATTCATTTCGAGGAAGTAGAAGTTCTTATTTTCGTCCAACAAGAACTCAACCGTGCCAGCTCCCACGTAATCACAAGCCTTGCCCACATTCACAGCACATTCCCCCATAGCCTTCCGGATCTCCGGAGTCAGCACCGAAGAAGGAGCCTCTTCAATCACTTTCTGGTGGCGTCTTTGGATGGAGCATTCACGTTCGAACAAGTAAACGATGTTCCCGTGCGTATCTCCAAGGATTTGGATCTCTATGTGGCGCGGACCAGCGACATAACGCTCAATAAAAACAGAACCATCGCCAAAAGCAGACGTAGCTTCACTTACCGCCAGTTTCATCTGCTCTTCAAACTCTTCGATGTTCTCCACAATGCGCATCCCTTTTCCTCCGCCTCCAGCGCTAGCTTTGATCAACAAAGGAAATCCTGTTGCCAGTGCCACTTCTTTTCCTTCCTTCACGCTGCTGATGGCACCTTCAGAACCCGGCACCATCGGAATTTTGTATTTTTTTGCTGCTGCTTTCGCTGATAATTTATCCCCCATGATGTTCATCGCTTCCGGCGAAGGCCCGATGAACGTTATACCCGCTTTTTTCACTTTTGCTGCGAAGTCGGCGTTTTCCGACAGAAATCCGTATCCGGGATGGATACCTTCTACTTTCAGTTGTTTGCAGACTTCTATGATCTTATCGCCCAACAAGTAAGATTGGTTGGATGGCGGTGGGCCAATGCAGACCGCCTCATCCGCATATTTTACAAAAGGAGCATTTCTGTCCGCTTCCGAATAAACCGCAACCGTTTTAATACCCATTTCACGGCAGGAACGCATCACTCTCAATGCTATCTCCCCTCTGTTGGCTACTAGAATTTTGTTCATAAAATGTTTATTAATAAATCAATGCTTTAGCCCCCAAAAAAATATATTTGTGAAAGGCGAATTTGCCTTTCGGAAGCTGTACAAACCTACTAAAAAAAGTCCCGATAGCTATCGGGATTGCGCATTAATATTTGAACTCAATATCAACAAAAATTCTCTTATCTAAACAAACGATTATGCTTAAAAAAATTACCCTGCTTTTATTCATTATTTCAGCATCCATCGATGGTTTCGGACAAAAAAAAGGTGCTAAGCCTTCGGAAGCAGCAAGTTTCGACACCAAGGCAGCAGAACAAGCTCTGATCAGAGCATTGAACAAATCCAGGATCGAAAACAAACTGGATACGATCGAATTTCATCCCTTGTTGGCGCAGGCAGCAGCCATTCAGAGTGCCGACATGGCAAAGAATGAAAAAGCCGAATTGGAGAATAGCAAAGGGAAATTAAAGACCACCGCAAAACGGGTAATGTCAGTCGGAGGAACCAACAAAGCACAAGAATTGGTACTGGGAACAAGCATAGCCAAGGGAAAAGCATCCATGACCCCTCAGGAGCTGGCTGATGCTGCGTTTTATAAGTGGCGGGTAGGAAAACTCAATCAGGCCGTGCTCAAGAATCCAGACTGGGTTTATGCAAGTCCTTCCGTGACCATTGATGCCAGCGGAAAAAAAGCATACATCTCCATCGTGTTCGGAAGTTTTAATACTTTCAATACCGGGGCCGACAAGAAAAAAGAATTAGCCGTGCCCTACTCTTCAAAAACAAAGAAGCTGAAAGAGCCCGAAGACAGAAGCTGCAATGCCTGCAAAAAATTCAAGGATTGGGACGGGTTAGCAGCAGGCCTTTACGTGGAAAACGGAAAGATCTACATCAAATATGCAAACTTAAAAGCCCTCTCGAAATTCATCCGTAAGTCCGGCGACGGGCTAGCCGTAGACATTGTTCAGCGGGCACAATACGACAATCCCGATTACAACATCGTGGACAACAACCTGATCTCAAAAGGCGTGCTTTTGAAAACAGTCACCATGAGCAAACTTTACAGCAAGAACCGAGTAAAGGCAGTCAAAAAAGGCAGCCGAGAAATCAAAGCCACCAAGCTGGACGTTCAACTGGGGGTGCTTCCAAAAAAGATCACCGGTCCGTATGAAATGAACTTGCTGATTGTACAGGATGGAAAACTCTGCAAAGTGATTATGCCATCGAAGATCGAGCAAGGCGACCAGGAATCCAATTCACCCTTGAGTATGCTTTTAATGCCCGACAGTGCTGCCTATTTCAAGCCGCCTTTCGAACCGAAATCAGAATCTACCTTACTGACCTTCACCGTTCCATTTGAAAAGAACAAATCCGATTATAAAGAAACCGACATGGAACCCTTCCTGAATGCATTGCAGGAGCCCGACTTTCTGATCGAGGGTCTATACATCACAGCCTACTCCTCCATTGAAGGAGATGCAAAATCCAATGAGAAGCTGCAGAAGAAACGCGCCGAGAGCATTGTGAAAGCACTTTCAAAAATGCAAAAAGCAGGAGTTGTTACAAATGTAAAAACCACCGACTCCTGGAACCTCTTCCAAATGGAAGCAGAAGATGGGAAATACGATTATCTGGCTAAGATGACCAAAGAGAAAGCCATTTCAGAGATCAACGGAAAAGGCCTTTCCTCCGAGCTGGAACCTATCCTGGGGAAAGAACGATTTGCTCAGATCATCATGGACGTTACTTACGACATTAGCGGAAACAAAGAAGAGAAATTTTCCGTGAGCAAATTCAACCAGGCGATGAAAAAGAACGACCTGAAACAATGCCTGAAGATCCAGTATTACATCGGCAAGCAGATGCGTTTTCAGAAATACTCTCCGGAAACGCCATCCAAAATGAACATTCCGTTTGACGTTAAGAATTCGGGCTTACTGAATAACCAGGTGGTATTGCGTTATATGTACAACAACAATGTGGCGACCGATGAAGATCAGGCAGAAATGAAAAAATTATCCAGCCTGGATCCGGCAAACAATTACATTACGTTCAACACCATTTTTTGTGACGTGATGCTCGACAGCACGCTTGGTGACAACAAGGCCCAGGTGGAGATGCAGAAACGCATTGATGCGATGTATAAAACAGATGTTCCGAAAAGATATGTGGATGCATTGAACATTGAATGGCAGTTCAAGATCATCGAAGCCATGGATTCGGCAGAGAACAGCGAATTGGTGACACAAGCATGTATCGAAAAGATCAAGCAGTTCTACAACATCAAGGAATCTTCGTGGCAGAACAACTTAAAGCTGGCTTATGTGTTTGCCCGCTTCAAGGATTATAAATTCGCGGCAAGCTTGCTTCAGCCTTTCATTGCCGAACAAAGCGTGAACGAAAATGTATTGTTTGCCTATGCATCCATTTGTGCGAAGAGCCCTGAACTTTATAAGTCCAGAACCTATGTTCTCGCCCTTCAGAAAGCAGAACAAAAGAACCACGACCGCTATTGCAAGCTGTTTGGCGCACCGAACATGACGTTTCAGGTATTTGACAATCCACTCGTAAAAGCGGATTACAAAAAAGCAGCATGCAGCAAATAGAACAAGGCCCCGACTCGGAACTATTGCTTCAGCTTGTAAGAATGAAAATGCCTTTCGGCAGATTCAAGGACACTATTTTATGTGATCTTCCCGTTTCCTACCTTGAATGGTTCCAGCGCAAAGGTTTTCCTCAGGGGAAATTGGGAATGCTGTTGCAAACGATGTATGAGATCAGGCTGAATGGATTGGAAGGATTACTAAAACCTTTGAAAAAACATTAATTTTACAGAATGAACAAGCTTATCTTCTCTTTCTTATTGTTGCTTATTTTTGTTTCGTCTTCCACCATCGCGCAGGAAGAAGGCTTCACAAGTGATACTTCCCGGAAACAACGTTCCTTCAAAGTTGGTTTGTACATCGGTTCTTATTTCGCAAATAAATACACGGCCGGAGTTTATGACGGGTATGGATTCGACCTCGAAGGAGAAAGAATAGCAGATTTCGACAAGAGCTGGATGCATGAAAAGATCATTAACCAATACGGAGGCGGGTACGGACAAGTGGACCAGATCGCGCTTGCACTGGGCGTGAACTCTAGTGCCGACTGGGCATTTGTAAAAGAAGACATGCCGACCAACATGCATTATACTCCAGCATTTTTATTAGGATTGCAATGCCGTTATTCTGTAGATCAGAAGAATGCGATCTCCCTGAACTTTAATGTTGCGAAATTAACCGTATCGGGAAATTTCACTATCACTACGCGTCCTCCAAGCGGTTCTTCGCAGATTAACAACAGCATTCAGACTTTCGGGATCAGAGGTGGTGAACAGCGGCTGATGATCCAAATTGGCTACAACCGCATTTTCGGAAACAATGAAAAAGCAAACTTATTTGCCGAAGCGGGAATGAACATGACTTATTCACAGTTTGACAAGAACGAAATCCTCATCAACAATCTTCAGATCGATCTTGTGGAATTCTATGATTACCAAGGGATACAATCGGGTTACACGAAACTGCCGCGGGGAATGGGATTCGGAGCTTATGCTGCGGGAGGGGTGAACATTACCATGAGTGAGAAATTCACAGTTCAGCTGCTCTACAGCCCGTCTTATGAAGGAATTAAGATTGGCAACAATCCTAAGCTGAAAATGCAACATTCCGTAGGATTACGTGCCTACTACAATTTCTAAAGTTTCGCTAAATACTTTTTTGACTTCACTTTAAAAAATTCATCTTCCATTTGATAGTCTCTTCGTGAGGGAAGCTTAGTTGCCAACTCAAAATAGATCTTTGCAAGTTTTTTCTGATCGTTCTCATAAAGCGCTTCTGCATAATAAAAATTTGCTCCTACATCAGCGGGATACATACCAATGACCTTTTTCATCGTCGCTACTGCTTTGTCTTTGTCAGGCCAGGTAATTACCAATGGGATGTAAGGAGTTTTGTAGTTCAACCCTGCATCGAATTTCCAGCCGGAGCCGCAATTGTATGTAGAGTCAGTCGCCATCAGCATTTTTGTATGATAGATCATCTTGTTAAGTACCCCATCGTCCATACTTTTCATTATGCCATTGATCTCTGCTTTTAGAGCGATGGCAGAAACCAACTCAAACCTTATCTTTCCATCCTTCGGATATTTTTTAATCAGTTCATTGCCTATTTCGATCGTTTTGGAATAAGCGATTTTTTTCTCGTCATCACTGATGTATACAAAGCGACCCTTAAAATTCCAACACTGAAGCAAATAGCCACCGGCTACCATCACATTTTTGTTCTCCTTTAATTGCAACTCAAAAATTGCAATAGCTTTATCGACGTTTACAGAGTTAGCCTGCAACCCTATTGAATTTTCGGACCGGGCCTTAAAATAGTTTATCCCAACCTGGAGTTCGTCGGGCGGACTAATTAATAAAAATAATATGCTGATCAGTTTATACATTTAATCCCAGTCGGTTAAATACCGTTTTGCCTTTTCTTTTTGATTCTCATCTTCCAGATAAAATTCTTTCCTGGAGGTTAATTTAGTCACTAATTGAAAATAGATCTTCGCATTTTTCTTATCTCCGCTTTCCAGTAAGGCTTCGGCATAATAAAAGTTGTTTGAAATATCTGCCGGATAATATCTCAATGCCTTTTCAAGCAATTGTTTTGCCTTGTCTTTGCTCGGCCATGAAAGGACAAGCGGAATGTAGGGCGTTTTGTAATTCAAGATCGACAACACTTTCCACCCTGCGCAAGAACGATACATCGAATCGGTTTCAATCAGCATATTGGTATGAAACAACATCTGGTTAATCACTCCGCTCTCCGCGCTCTTCAAAGCTCCGTTCATTTCTGCCAGCAATCCGATGGATGTGATCAATTCAAAACGAATGTAAGCACTTTTCGGGTATTGCTTGATGAGGGCGTTGCCTTTATCAACTGCTAATTTATAGACATTCTTCTTTTCTTCCTCCTTCAGGTAGACGAACTGCCCCTTAAAGTTCAGGGAAGCCAGATAATAATAGCCAGCCTTTTCCTTGTTCTGTCCGTTCAGCAGCTCCGCCTCAAAGATCCTGATCGCCTTGTCAATATTCGAGCCAGCTGTCAATAGTCCTTTCGCATTTTCAGCACGGGCGTTGAAGAGGTCGATGCCTGTTTGGAGGTCGGCTCCGAAACCAGCAAAAAATGAAAGAAATATAAATAGCAGTTGCATCAATGTTCTTCTCCGTTAATTGTTAATGGAAAAATCGTTAATCGCAAACTACAATTAACCATTAACCTTTTTCTATTTACCTCTCTTTAGTAAAATTGTTTCGCCCAAGTCCGATACTTCCCAATCGGTCCATCTCCTTTTGCCAAAGCGGGGTGATCCATGTAAACTTTATTTTCCCAGATCTTGAAATCCTGGCTCACATCGTGGGCATAGCCCGTAAATGCCTTATTCAATAATATCTTCGTCAGCATTTTTTTAGGCAATAGCGAAAGTACCGGATGTATCTTAGAAGGTTTGAATTTTTTGTTCACGCTCATCCCTATCTTCAGGTTGATCGTATGCTCATCTATCGGCATCGGGAATACGTATTGTCTGGTCTTCAATTCCATTTCCGGAAGGTCAACTTCCACAAATGAATATCCGAGTCCGTGCACGTGAATGTTAATCTCTGCTTTAATGCCTTGTGTTCCTTTCCCAATGAAGCCTTCAGGAGCACGGTTGAATCCGTAAGAGGCATTCAAATAAGCGCCGTTATCTGTTAACTCTTTTATCGTCGTTATATTGCTGTACTTGTGCACTACTGAGAAATGTCCCACATCCACACTGTTCTCGGTTGTTTCCTGGGGATGTGATCTCAATAAAAAATCGGTAGTCTTTATTTCTGTCCAGTCTTCATCATTGGTCTGAGGCACGGTCCAGACTGGTACTTCATTTTTTTCGTGGTGCCAATAAAGGATGAAGCCGTTCACTTCCTGAATGGGATATGTCTTTAAGATCGCTTTTGGTGGAGGTTTGGTACCGTATCCTGTTTTGGTACAGCTGCCTTTGGTATCGAAACAAAAATAGTGAAACGGACAAACGATCGCCTCCCCATCCACATGTCCACCATGTGCCAAATGTCCACCCAGATGAGGGCAATAAGCATCAGACAGGCAAGGCTCGCCCGATTCCGTGCGGAACAAAACAAGCTCTTTCCCTGCGATCTTTTTACTGATCAGCTGTTTCGGCTTTAAGTTCTCTGAATTCTCAATCACATACCAGCTGTTCGGATAAGGGAATAACTTGGCAGGCGTAGGCATTTGTTCCATAAACAGGATTTTTATAGAAGGCTAAAATAGGAAATTTACAGAGATTATCAGTCGGCAGAATCCACATCTTCGAACTCAAACTCTTTGGCTTTAATGAGTCTGACTGTCTGTTCAAAAGTCAGACGTCTTCTGTTAAAGGCAAGTTCATTCACATTCTGCTTGCCTTTATCCATATCAAAATAAAAATATCTGGTAATGACAGCTTTTGCGCCATAAGTAACGCTGATGACCAAGTGGTTATTTTTGTCTTTGGCTATCCAGTTAAGTCCTTGATGAGGCTTCACCAAACAAC
>JBKJQG010000010.1:0-12948 GCA_046594925.1 Bacteroidia bacterium | reverse complement strand
TTCAGGACCCATATTCTCACCGGCCAGTACAAAACTAGTCTTTCCTGAAATTGAACCTACATTCTTGCCTCCGTTCTGTTCTATGGTTTTCTTGATCTCATCTCTTGAAAATTTGCTGAATACTCCGGAAACAACGAACGACAAGTCTTTGAGCTTTTCACTGGTATTTGTCAGTTGCTCTTCGGACAATTCAAACTGCAGTCCTGCGGCTTTCAATTTACCCAGAATCTCAGCAATTCTTAGGTCGGCAAAATAATCGACAATGGTTTGTGAAGTGCGCTCACCAATGTCTCCCACTTCCAGCAATTCTTCTAAGGTAGCCTTTTTTAAGGATTCTATGCTTTTGTAAAAGTACGCAAGTTTTTTGGCGGTGGTCTCACCGATGTGGCGAATCCCAATTGCAAACAAAACTCTTTCGAAAGGCACATTTTTAGACTCTTCCACGCCGGCCAGCAAATTATTCGCACTTTTCTCTGCCATGCGATCTATCTTCAGAAGGTCTTCTTTTTTCAATTCATAAATGTCGGCGATGGTCTTTACCAAGCCTGCATCGTATAGCTGAGCAATGGTTTCTGCACCCAAACTATCGATGTTCATAGCTTTTCTCGAAACAAAATGTTCCATCTTTCCTTTCACTTGCGGAGGACAGCCGAGTTCGTTCGGGCAATAGTGATTGGCTTCCCCTTCGCTACGAACCAATTCAGTGTTGCATTCCGGGCAGTGCGTAATGTATTTTGTAGGTTGGGCTGCATCCGAGAACAGATCTCTTTTGCTTTCGTCCACAGAAATAATTTTAGGGATGATCTCGCCTCCTTTTTCAACAAAGACCGTATCGCCCACACGGATATCCAACTTTTCAATGATGTCGGCATTGTGCAAGGAAGCCCGCTTCACCGTTGTTCCGGCAAGCTGCACCGATTTCAGATTTGCAACGGGAGTAATTGCGCCGGTTCTTCCAACTTGATAGGAAATACTTTCTAAAACGGTCGACACTCTTGCGGCTTTGAATTTATAGGCAATGGCCCAACGCGGAGATTTAGCCGTGAATCCTAAAAATTTCTGATGTTCGTAGGAATTCACTTTGATCACTACTCCGTCTGTTTCTACATTTAAGTCGTGGCGTTTCTTGTCCCATTTTGACAAGTATTTCACGACTCCGTCAACGGAAGAACATTTTTCCATGTCGGCAGAAACTTTGAATCCCCACCCTCTGGCTTCGGTTAGACTGTCGTAATGGGAAGCAAAGGGAAGATCATTTCCGAGCACGGAATATAAATAGCAATCCAATTTTCGTTCAGCAACCGCTTTTGAATGCTGCTGCTTCAATGTTCCCGAAGTTGCATTGCGTGGGTTTTTCAATTGTTTTTCAAAGATCTCTTCTTCATCGTATCCTTCTTCCAGCAACTGTTGGCGCATTTCTTCATTGATTCGAAGGAATTCACTTTTAGGCATGAAGATCTCCCCCCGGATCTCGAATTCCCGAGGATAATTTCCACCTCGCAGTTTCAGCGGAATGCTAGCAATTGTTTTTACGTTGGCTGTGATGTCGTCCCCTTTTTCTCCGTCGCCGCGTGTCACGGCTTGTGTAAGCATGCCATCCACGTAGGTGAGTGAAATAGAAACGCCGTCGTATTTTAATTCGCAAACGTATTCAAATTCGGAAATGCCTGCTTTCTTAATGCGTTCGTCAAAATCTCGCAGTTCTTCTTCGTTATAAGTATTGCTTAAGGAAAGCATGGGATACTTATGCTTTACGTTCTTGAATTCTTTCGTGATGGTTCCTCCTACTCGCTGTGAAGGTGAATCGGGCAAAGCATATTGAGGATATTCCTTTTCGAGGGAAATCAATTCCTCAAGCAGTTTATCAAATTCAAAATCACTTATGGAAGGTTCTGAAAGCACATAATAGTTATAGTTGTGCTCGTCTACCTGGCGGGAAATTTCTTCGATCTTATTTTTTACGCTGTCACTCATCGTACTTATTTCTGCTCACCGGAAGCATTGTCTTTAAAATCGTCGTTTAAAATAAAGTAAATAGGGAAAGTCATTTTCACCCTTGCCAACTGATCATTGTGTTTGCCGGGATACCATTTAATTTGTTCCAAGATGCGGACAGCCTCCTGGTCACAGCCGCCGCCAACCGATTTCTGTACGCCTATGTTCGTCATCATTCCACTGGGCTCTACAATGAAACTAAGAAGTACCGTTCCTTGAATATTCGACAGTTGAGCCTGACGGGGATATTCAAGATTCTCCTTTATAAAATCCTGCAGTGCGAAGTTTCCTTTCTCATAAGTGGGCATTTGCACTCCGGAAGTATAAATCTTACCGCTGGTATCTACTTTGAAGTCCGGAAGATACTTCACCGTTTTATAACCGCGTTGCTTACAAATCTTTGCATATTTTGAAGGGTCAAAATCATAAGTCACCGACCAATTGGTGGAAACGCGTTGTCCTTCCTTGAGGGCTGGAACCCAAAGCAATAATTTGAATAAACGCAGAGCTTCTCGATCCAGAAGCGCCAATCCGCAGGGTACCACTTTTACATTTGCAACAGAGCTGTCCTTTAGTATCTCAAAGTTGATGGTGACTTTGCCGGGTGCTTTGTGAGCATATAAGGTTTCCGGATAGATCACTTCCTGCTCAAATATTCTTTTGAATTCAGCTTTCCCGCCAATGTTGGTTGGCAGGACTTCAACATTGAAGGATTCCTGAGCACGTAGTCCGGCACTGGCAACCATAATCAAAAAACAAAAAAGGATGATTTTTCTCATGCTGAATGGGCTTAACTATTACCCCGCAAGATACGATAATTATTGCTCAGATCTTTGATCAGTTCTACATTTTTAAAGCCTTTATTTTCAAGCAGATCCTTTGTTTCAGAGGAAAGCGACTGATTGATCTCGAAGAAGATCTGGCCTCCCGGTTTAAGATTTTTCAAGGCAAGGTCGGCAATGGCTTTGTAAAACAACAAGGGGTCGTTGTCTTCGACAAAAAGAGCCAGGTGAGGTTCGTATTCCAGTACATTTTTATCCATACCGGCACTTTCGGAAATGCAAATGTAAGGAGGATTACTAACGATGATGTCCAAATGAGTTGGGATCCCGATAGCTATCGGGAGGGAGTTGGGATCCCGATAGCTATCGGGAGGGAGTTGGGAGATGGATGATGAAAGACGTAAAATGTCACTTAACAGGAAGTTGATTTCAGTGCTATTTTGTTTAGCGTTTTGTTTTGCAACGTCCAGCGCTTCCTGAGAAACATCTAAAGCCGAAACATCTGCAAGCGGAATGTTCTTCTTCAAGGCGATGGCTATGCAGCCGCTACCGGTTCCGATGTCGAGAATGCGAGGCGCAGCAATTTTATTACCGTTGATGATCAGGTACACCAACTCCTCTGTCTCCGGCCTTGGGATGAGCACATACTCGTTCACCTTCAATTTCATGCGGTAAAAATCGGCTTCCCCAAGGATGTATTGTATCGGTTTCCTCTTCTTCAATTCTTTGACAGCAGCACTGAACTTCAGCAACTCGGATTCGCTAACAGTGCTTTCACCGGCAGTATTCAGACCCGTACGGCTAATCTGAAGATAGTACTCAAAACAATAGGCAATGAGCGTTTCCAGTTCAGAGCGTTCATATAAATCTTTCAGCTCTTCTTGAAAGAAGCGGACAATGTCTTTGATCTTATTTGATGCAATTTTCATACCTTAGCAAAGGTAACCAATAGTTAAAACACTGCATCAGATTAATTATATGAGCGATAACGAAACATACATGAAGCGTTGCCTGGAACTGGCAGTAAAAGGGCTAGGACAAGTGACCCCGAATCCAATGGTGGGATGCGTGATCGTCTGCGACGGAGAAGTCATAGGAGAAGGATATCACGAACACTACGGAAAAGCGCACGCAGAAGTAAATGCTGTCGATTCCGTAAAAGACAAATCACTTTTAAAAAGAGCAACTTTATACGTGAACCTGGAGCCTTGTGCACACTTTGGTAAAACCCCACCCTGCGCGGATCTTATCATTGATTGCCAGATTCCGTACGTTGTGATAGGCAGCATTGATACAAACTCGCTGGTCTCCGGAAAAGGAATTGAGAAATTGGCGAAGGCCGGAATCGATGTAAAAGTAGGAGTTCTGGAAGATGAGTGTAAAAAATTGAACAAGCGCTTCTATACTTATCACGAAAAAAAGCGTCCCTACGTCATTCTGAAGTGGGCCCAGACGGCTGATGGATTCATTGATGCTAAACGCAATGAGGAAAATACATCCAAACCGGTTCAAATCAGCAATTCGGATACAAAAAAGCTGTTGCATCTTTGGAGAAGTCAGGAACAAGCAATCATGATCGGGACCAACACGGCTCTACTGGATAATCCTCAATTGACCGTACGCGAAGTAAAAGGAAAGAATCCATTGAGGATCACGATCGATAAATGGTTGAGGATCCCAAAACAATTCTTCTTGTTCGACAAAAGTACTCCGACACTGATTTTTACTTCGGTCAAGGAGCCTTCGCAGGAGAATCTGGAATTCGTCTGCATTGATTTTGAAAAGCCCATCATTCCGCAAATACTGGATGAACTTTATAAACGCAACATTCAATCATTGCTGGTGGAAGGCGGAGAATTGCTTCTGAACAGTTTCATCGATTCAGAATTGTGGGATGCCGCAAGGGTTTTTATTGCCGACAAAGAATTAAAAAAAGGAGTAAGTGCGCCTGTATTGAAGCAACAACCTGTGGTGAAGGAAAATATCAGTGGAGATAAATTACTTTTTTATCTGAAGTAATTTAGTTCTTATAAAGATCGAATCCTATCTCGACGCAGGTTCCGTTTTCGGAATAGCTGACAATGTCCGCCAGTTTGTTGATGAGGAATACCCCTCTTCCATTCGGTTCTCCGATCCTCTCGGGGCTCGTCGGATCAGGAATCTGACGCGGATCAAAACCTTCTCCTTCATCTTTAATGATAAAAAACAAATACCGGTTTTCTCTAGTTTCAACCGTCATTCTGACCTTTTTGTAAGGACTGAATTTATTGCCGTGTTTGATAGCGTTGGAAACGGCTTCGTTCAGAGCTATCCAGATGTAGTTGTAGTTCTCCTCCGAAATAGCATACTCGTCCCTGGCCTGTGAAATAAGCTTTTCAACGGTCAGTACACTTTCCAAATTGGATTCCAAAACCATTTTTTGTGAAATGGATTCTATGTCGATGTATCCTAAAATCATTCTGATTAAATTCTTTAGCTAAAATATATTATTCCTTTTAAAAAACAAATCTTTTTTAACCGAATTTAGCCCCAATCTTAGCAATCGAAAATACTATTTGTGCACGGCAGTTTAACTACAAAAGAGCCATCAGAACGATTGTTCAAAGACAGGGAGGTAAGTTTTCGAGCTATGTGCTGAACGTGTTCCGAAGCGGCTGTTCTTCGACTTCAGCGGAGTCGTACAAATCCGCATAAAGCCCCTTGAAATCTTTAAAAGCTAATTAGTATATTTGCCGCATGAAATTATTAAAAGAAATGTGCGCCATTCATGCGCCATCGGGTAATGAAGCAGGAATGACAAAATTTCTGTTGAAATACATCGACAAAAATAAAAAAAACTGGAAAGTGAAACCGAAGATATACTCGGGTGAACATTTTCAGGATTGCATAGTGCTTGTTTTCGGAAAACCGAGAACAGCGATTTTTTCTCACATCGATAGCATAGGCTTCACCGTGCGTTACGGAAAGCAACTCGTAAAAATCGGGGGACCGCGACTAATTAACGGGATGAGCCTGGTAGGTGAAGATAGCAAAGGGAAGATAGATTGTAAACTGGTAGTAGACAAACAAGGAAACATCTTTCAGGATTGCAAAAGAGAAATTGAAAGAGGAACGGAGCTCACCTTCAAACCGAATTGGAGAGATACAAAGGATTACATTCAGAGCTGTTACCTCGACAATCGTCTTGGTGTATGGAACGCGCTGCAAGTAGCAGAAACGTTAAAAGACGGTGTAATTGTATTTTCCTGCTATGAAGAACATAATGGCGGAACTGTATCATTCATTCAAAAATTTCTCGCTGAAACATACAAAGTCAAACAGGCATTGATCTCCGACATAACCTGGGTTACGGACGGAGTTCCTCATGGAAAAGGAGTGGCGATCTCTTTAAGAGACAGTCTGATTCCAAGAAGATCTTATGTACAAAAAATTATTTCCATTGCAAAAAAATCAAAAATACCCTATCAATTAGAGGTAGAGGGAACCGGAGGAAGTGATGCAAAAGAATTGCAGATGGCGGCTTATCCTTGGGACTGGTGTTTTGTTGGTGCACCGGAGGACAATGTCCATACGCCCGATGAAAAGGTTCATAAAAAAGACATCGATGCGATGGTGAGGCTGTATAAAGTGTTGATGAACGAGCTTTAGAAGGGGTGATAGAGGTTAATTACATAAAAGAGAAAAAGGGTTAATTTAGTAGGTGTCTACGAGGACTCCCTATTACACAGTTGCTGATTCACCTAACCTGTCGCATAGTTACCTAGTCAATAATTACTTTTCTAGGTGTTTTTTTATAGATGTAGCCAAACACTCATGTCGAACTTAGAACTGTTCATCAATGTAACTGCTGCCGTAGTTTTCATTTTAATTGTATCTCATATTTGCGGTAGGCTCTTCCAATATATTGGTCAGCCAAAAGTGGTTGGTGAGATGATCTCCGGCGTTTTGCTGGGACCCACCTGTTTTGGTTATTTCTGCCCGCAACTGAGTGCAAGCATCTTCAGCAAGGACATCATGCCCTTTCTATTTGTGATCAGCAACTTAGGCTTGTCCTTTTATATGTTCCTCGTGGGTGCCGAGATCGACTTTAAAAATTTCACTCCCAAAATACTAAAACGGTCTTCCCTTCTATCTGCCGTAGCCGTCATCTTTCCTTTTGTTTTCGGGGGCATTGCAGCCGGGTGGTATTACGACATTTTTGCCATGCCCGGGATCACCTTTGTGAACTTCTCCATCTTTCTGGGGACAGCTTTTGCGATCACTGCATTTCCCATGCTTGCAAGGATCCTGCATGAAAAGAACATTCTCAATACTCCCATCGGTATTTTAACTATTACATCAGCGTGTATTCAGGATGTGATCTCCTGGATTCTTCTGTCCTTTGTGACCGCTGCAGCTGCAAACAAGGGAATGCAGGGTGGATACATCACTCTTTTTGGCGGGATAGGCTTTGTAATCCTTGTTTTTCTGATAGTAAAACCGCTCCTAAAGTTCATAGGAAAACGTTCACAAAAGAGCGGAAAACTCAGCCAGCAAGATTTTGCCATCGTTATCATTTCTTTATTAGCAGCCGCTTTGATCACCGACAAACTCGGTTTGTACTCCGTATTCGGTGGCTTCATTTTAGGCCTTGCTGTTCCACGCGATCCTGTTTTCTTGAAAGGACTTGAAGATAAATTAAAGGATTTCACGGTTGCCATCCTCCTTCCACTCTTCTTTACGTTCTCCGGCTTGAATGCGAACATGCTGGTATTGGGTAACATCAGCTATTTTGTTCCCATGCTCATCATTGTTCTTTTTGCTTTCTTTAGTAAATACGCTTCTGCTCTGCTGGCGATGAAACTAAGCGGTTATACCTGGAGAGAATCCTCGGCTATCGGCGGCCTCACAAATGCGAGAGGATTGATGGAGTTGCTCGTCGCAAACATTGGTTTGTCGTATGCCATGATCTCCAAAGATCTTTATTCCATTTTGGTTTTGATCGCTATCCTCACCACCCTTTTCGCTATGCCGATCTATACTGCATCGATGGGAAAGAAAAAGAAATAAAAACCCAATCTATTCGTGTAGAAACGTTTATTAAGCGGGTATCCGCAAACTCTTTTTAGGACAACCTGAAGAAAAGACGTATGCCTACACAGGTAAGCCTTCGAGAATCATAAGCCAATTTAACGATTTGGCTATTTGAGGGATTAGAACTATATTTGATAGAGATGCTCTTTTGCAGTCATGTTCGCCTAAAATGGGTGTGTATGAATGCAAAATGCGGGCATATAAGTAAGTTAGGCACAACACACAGACAGACAGATGTCCGTTTTAAAAAACTTTAAAGAACCAAAGCGAGACAAATGAAAATCAAATATTTTGAAAAATGAAAACCAGAAAACAATTAGGATTCATAAAATTGGCGGCCGTCATACTTATTTTATTGCTACTAAACCAAAGCACTATTTCTTCTCAGACAACTTTCGAAAAGGTTTATTATATGGGCTTGCAAAATATCGGACATCACATTATCGAGACGAGCGATAATAATTTCCTGTTCGTTTCTGGTGGGTATACTGGGCCAGACCACTCGTATTTTTTGAAAATAGATCCGACAGGGAACATCATTTGGAAAAAGGACTTTTCTGTGTCCGGCTTAGCAAGCGGAAGTTGGGTTATTGAAACAAAAGACAATAAGTATGGTTTGTTAAGCGAAGAGCAATTCTGGGATCCGATTGCAATAGTGTTAAGAAAATCCACACCAAGCGGATCTTTAAATTGGACATCAAAGTATCCTGCCCCCCACTCTGGACCATATGCAATGTATCGTTCTAATAGCATGGAAGAAGGACTAGATAGTAGTTTTGTTTCAATTGGGTGTACGCAAACTGGAACCAACAAGTGTTATGCTTCTAGTTTTTCTAAAAGCGGATCGTTCAATTGGTATAAAGAAATATTGGATTCAATTGACCTTGTTGGATTACGAATCAAAGCAACTTATGATAGTTGTTATATTGCGTTGGCAAACTATACTAACGAAGGAAATTCCCAATTAATTAAATTATCAAAAATCGGTGACGTTATCTGGAATAAAAAATTATATAATTTTATTGGAAATACATTAATCGTAGACAGCAATAATGATTTTTTAATCGGTGGTTCCGCATTGACATTAACGAATAAGGCAACTCCCGTTTTGTCGAAATACTCTTTCATCGGAGACAGTATTTGGAGAGCAGATTATTCTAATATCACAAGCAAAAACATCATCTCAAATTCGATGATTATGCTTAATTCGAATTCCTTTATGATAGTCGTTCAATCAGAAAAAATGACCAGTAATAAATATTATGGAGTCGTATTAAATACGGATTCTCTTTTAAATACCATTTCTTCTGACACGGTAAATCTTACTAAGACAAATGACTGTATTTATGGTGTTTCGGTTCCGAACATGTCTATTTCCAGTGTTTCAGGTGGCGGGTATTGTTTAATTGGAACCATAGATTCAATTGCAAGTTACACGCCAAGGACTTTTGTAAAAGTCTCCCGTACTTTTACAAGTATCAGTTCATTTGAAAAACCTGATGACAACGTGCTATTGATGTATCCAAATCCTACGACTGGAATTTTACAAATTGAATATAGTCTGGTTAAAAATGAAATATTACAATTCGAAATTTACGACCTCAAAGGAGAAAGACTTTTAGTTAATAAATTAAAGAGCGAACAAAAATTTGCAACTATTAATTGCTCCCGTTTATCTAACGGAATTTATTTTTATCAAATGATTGTAGGCAATCAGATTTCAAAAACTGGCAAACTTGTTATTGCAAAATAGGGCCACACTGTGTAGGCTTCATGAAAACAAAGAAGTTGTGCAGTGCCTAACACAGGGCAAGCGCAAAAAGCGCAATCCTCTTCGTTAGAAAAATTATCGTAAATTTATAATCTAGGCTTCGTACCAATTAATAATTAAGAAACGCTTTCTGCGCCTGCCCTGGGAACGTTATAAGCAACCAAACTGAAGACATCGAATACATATAAAGCAATCATCTTCGATTTAGGGAAAGTAGTTTTCGACTTGTCTTTCGACCGGACTTTTGAGTATTGGGCAAATATCTCCGGCAGACAATTTAATGACATCAAAGACAAATTTTCTTTCGACCCAACCTTTGACAAATTTGAGCGCGGAGAAATTTCTCCGGAATATTTCAGGCGAGTTATTTCAGAGAAACTTGACATCAAACTTACAGACGAACAATTTGACGCTGGGTGGTGCGACCTGTATTTAGGCACTTACAGTGGTGTGGGCAATTTATTAAACTCAATAAAACGAAATTACAGAATCGGTGCGTTGACAAATACAAATGTTATTCATAAAAAAGTGTGGGAAGCAAAGTATGAAAACACCTTGAAGTGTTTTGAAAAAGTATTTTCTTCGCCCGACATCCGAACCAGGAAGCCTGAGAAAGAGGCATATCAAATTGTTTTAGATCATTTTAAAGTGCAACCTTCACAGACACTTTTTTTAGACGACAATGCAGAAAATATTGCGGGTGCTCAAGGTTTGGGAATAAAGACAATTTTGGTGACTTCCCAAGAACAAATGTTCAACGACATCCAGAAGTTAGGATTGTCAAACTAAATGTGTTTGGCAGCTTATAACACCTGCAATTTAATGAACTGTATTCTGAGAACAATAATTTAAGACGATGGAAATAAAACGCAATCAAAACCTTGAAGAAATAAATTGGAATCGGCTGACAGAGTTATTTGAAAAAGTTCAATGGGGACATAGACCTCCAGAAATAATCAAAAGTACTTTTGAAAAAAGCTCTCAGACAGTTTTTGCTTACGACAAAGAGAAACTTATAGCGTTCGGCAGAACAGTAGATGACGGAAAATTTTATGCGTTATTGGTAGACGTTATAGTTGATCCGGAATATCAAAGAAAAGGAATTGGGACAATTATTATTAGCAATTTAAAAGAACAAGTACAAGGTTATTCATTCGTGACTTTGACTGCAGAACCATCTAAAAAAGAATTTTATGAAAAAATAGGCTGGAAGAAACAGTCATCAGCATTTATTTGGCCGACAAATAACCATCAGTTAACAGAATACTGTGAAAAAGACAAATAAACAGCAGGTAACACAGGTCTGGCGCTATTTGGGCATCTTGCTCCGCAAGATAAATTTTAGTAAATTAATGATCAGGCTTCGCAATTAAAAATATAGTAAGAAACCCAAACTAGCGCCAGGCCTGGGAGCGTTAGCCATTTATAGAAAACACAATGAGACTGACAAAATCTTGCAAGCGGACTTTATTTTTTTCAACTGCGCACCGATTGACAAATTATGGCGAACGGTAAGTTGACTTTAGAGTGACACAGCAATAGGCATAATACACTATGCCGACAAATCCGACCTATATTTTTGTTGTAATTAGCGACATTTTTTCGTAAATTAGCTGTGTGAAAAAACAGAAATCAGCAGGGCTTGACTTCATTGTAGACAAGCTTACAAACTCAATTGAGAACATAGTTACGGGCGATAGTTTTGCAACCGATATTTCACTACTTACCAAAAACGATGTGAAATTAGTTAGCAAAAAGGATGGTTGGAATTTTAATTGGAGTGAAGAATATAAACGACCGGAAAGCGATGTCTTTAAATTAACAATTGTAAACAATTCGACCGTTATTCAAGGACTTGTTAGTTTAGAGGTAAAAGCAGATCATGTTTATATGCATTTAGTTGAAAGTGCACCATTCAACAAAGGCAAGACAAAAATGTATTCTGGTGTTGCTGGAAATCTTGTTGCCTTTGCATGTAAACTTTCATTTCAGCGTGGGCATAATGGAAATGTATCTTTCCTTTCAAAGACTCGATTGGTTGAGCATTATGAAAAGACACTTGGAGCATTTCATTTTGGTGGACGAGTAATGATAATTGAAACACAAAGTGCACTTAAACTTATTAATAAATATTTTCAAAATTAATAATATGAAATCTAAAAAGACAGAACTGGATGTTGACGTTATCGGTGGACAAGGTTCATTAACACCAGCAGAGGAAAAAGCGATTAGCGAATTCATTAAACAACGCAAATTGTCGTCACAGAAAAACAAGAAAACACATCGATCTAAAGCGGCTTGAATTTAATTCAAGTCCGCAGCACTTGGCATAACAGCGCACTGGAGCTATTTGGGCGTTTGAGCCCATTTGCTGTATCCATTTGTAATAAGCATTTATCTTGCCGACAAATTTGATTTCCAAAATCCCAAACATCGCCAGTGCGCAAACCGTTAGTGGTAATTTTATAACGACAGAATTGAGACCTTTTTTAACAATCTTTCTTTCCCTTTCTATCACATTGTTTTGCGAGGGGCAAAGCCATAAAATAATATTGGGAATCAACGACTCTATAAAATTTAACGAACCTCTCAAAGACGGACAATGGTTGCTTTTTACCTCGGATGACATGACACATGAAATTCAAGAAATTAATTACAAGAATAAAATGCGAAATGGTTGTTTGGTCCATTATCAAATAATGACTTTGGGGGACAAGAAAATTAAATTAATTAAGTCCGCTGAATATTACGAAGACAATCACAAATTACGTACGGAGAATTGGCAGTATTATGCAGGACGGGATTATCGCAACCCGAACATCTTAACCTCTGATACAATTTATTCTAAATGGCCTGAGAAAACCCTTTATTATGCTTTCTCGTCAGTCACCTACTATTCTAAACTAAAAAAAAGAATTATTTGTGATGTTTCTGGCACCGACAATAAAAACAGAATACAAGAAAAGGCTGACAGTACAATTGTTTTTGAAGGTTTGGGTAATCGTATAGACGGAAATCGCAATATTAGAATGAAGGGCTATTATAATAAATGTGGTCGAAAAGAAGGAAAATGGACATTCATTTCTGTTGGTGGGGAATTAGATAAAGTTGAGGAATACAAAGACGGAGAATTAATTGAATATCATGACCATACCGGAGTAAAATTTTATACGAACGGGCAACTTATAAAAACGATAGACGGAACTGGGACAAAAACATACAAAGACGGAAAAATTATTAAAGCCGTAGGAAATCAGAATAAAAAAAACTACCACTAACAGCCGTCTGGGCGTCATGCGGGCATTTCATTTTTTAAGGCAAATTTTC
>JBKJQG010000125.1:0-34108 GCA_046594925.1 Bacteroidia bacterium | reverse complement strand
TTTCCTTCTCCAAAACCATTGTTATTGGAATTTAAATAAGTTGTTCCATCGGTTCTTTCAATAATTCCTCCGCTCCCAATTGAAGAATGGGCTGCAATCCAGAGTTCCGTCCCTGTCGCTTCCAGGTCGGTGATCACATCGCTTTGCCCATAAACTCTTTCAAGCGTCCAGTTCAACTGATCTGCTGATTTCCACAATTGTGCGCCGGAATAGTTTTCGGTTCCTGCCCAAACGTATCCGCCAAAAGCTTCAAGAGCTGTGATCCGGTAATTGTTGGTATTGTTGAATCCAAAACCTACACTGTCGTTTCTCGTCCAGTTCGTTCCGTCATTGGTGCTGAAAAGTTCCCCCGTGCTCATGCCGATGTAAAATCTTCCGCTGTGTACCAACGTACTGTTCACTTGACCATACAAGGAAATGCTGTCAAATTTAAAAACGGTATCCCAGGAAGAAGAAACGTTCAGCGGATCATTGGTAGCATAGCCGGAACGAAGAATGAACGCTCCGCTCATTCCATCCTCGATGACATAAATGCTGTCGACCAATCCTGTTCCCTTGAAAGGAACGATGTGACTGAATGAATTGTTATAACCGGTATAATAGTTCGACCAGGTGATTCCGTCAAAGGACCTGTATATTCTGGAAGAATCAGAACCATAAGAATACGTTGAAGCATACATGTATCCGCCGCCTTCTCCTGTGAAGGCAAGTGCAGGAATACTATAAATGTATGGCCCCGCTAAAACATTGGTCCACGTACCCAGTGTCCCTGTCGTACTCGAGAATAAACCTGAGGCGGTGTTGGTTCCTGCAGCGGCATAAATGCTTCCCTTAAAAGTATTCATCGATTTGATGTACTGATTCCAGGAATTTCCAAAGCCCGAATGCTCTGATTGTGTCCAGCTGTCCTGAGCAGAGGCTGTAAAAAAGCAAAGTATAATCGCTACGGAAAGAAGTAATTTTTTTGTCATGCAGGTTTCTTTTTTTTGAGTGATAAAAATAGACCTTTTAAATGAATGTAGAAAATAAAAATGGAGTTCAAAGAGGTTCCTGAGCAGCAGGAAATACAGCCTTTTAGGTTGAAGGAAACAATTTATTTTAAAATAGTTTCCATTTTTGTATCTGATAATCAATTAGATATGCGAATAGGATTAAAAAACCGCTCTGGAAACTTTGGGAATAAAAAATGTTTCCATAGTTTTGTCGCGGATTTAACAAAAATAGAAAATGGAAACAAAGGACAGGATATTGCAAGGTGCAGAAGAGCTCTTCTTTAAGTACGGAATTAAAAGCGTGACGATGGATGACATAGCCAAACATTTGGCGATCTCAAAAAAGACGATCTATACTTTTTTTAACGACAAGAACGAGTTAGTAGAAACCTTGATGACCGTAAAATTGAAACAGGATGAATGTGAGTTCAAGCAGATTCAGGAGGACTCAGAGAATGTGATTGTAGAGGTGTTCAATATGATGAAGCACATGGGGGTGATGTTCTCGAAAGTGAACCCGAACATATTTTATGACCTTCAGAAATACCATCCGAATGCATGGAAGCAGTTCAAGATGTTCAAAGAGGACTGCATGGCAAAAATGGTGGAAAGCTCCATAGAAAGAGGCGTGAAAGAAGGACTGGTGCGTGGCGACCTGAATGCAAAGATCTTAGCACGCATGCGGATTGAACAAGTGGAGATGGGATTGAACGCAGATGTTTTTCCTCCCGATAAATTCAAGATGCTGGATGTTCAAATCACGATGATCGATCATTTTTTGCATGGCATCTGTACATTGAAAGGACATAAGATGATCAACAAATACAAACAAGTCACGGAAGAAGAATAGTTCGGGAATGCCGAAACAAAAATTTATAATACAAGAATATGAAAAAAATAGTTTTATTGATCGGAACAGGATGGATTGCATTGAGTGCTATTGCGCAGACAAAAGACAGCAGTGGATCGTATTCGTTTTCGCTCCAGCAAGCGATCGATTATGCGCTGCAGAATCAGAAAGATGTGAAGAATGCTTTGCTGGATGAACAGATTGCCAAGAAGAGAGTAAAAGAGATCATGGGATTGGGACTGCCGCAGATCGGGTCGAGTTTCGACATTAAGGAATTTCTTTACATTCCTACTCAGGTGATCCCTAATTTCGTTTCGCCGGCGGTGTACGGAGGACTTGTTCAGGCAGGTGTTGCACCGTATGATCCGGTCCTTTTGAGTCCTGACGGCTATGCACCATTAGAAGCCCAGTTCGGATCCAAGTATGCTGCGACAGCAGGACTGGATGCATCTCAGTTGCTTTTTAACGGAGATTATTTCTTAGGACTAAAAGCCTCTAAAGTATTTGTAGAGATTTCCACAAAATCTACTCAGCGCACCAAGATCGAGACAGCTACGACTGTTACCAAGGCCTATTACACAGTGCTTGTAAATGCAGAAAGAAAGACCCAGCTCGAAGTGACGGTTGCCCGTTTGAAAAAAACATTGGATGATACAAAAGCTTTAATGGACAATGGCTTCGTTGAAAAGATAGACCACGACCGCCTTTCAGTAGCATATAATAATATCCTGGTGGAACAGGAAAAAGTGAACCGTCTTTTGTCGCTCGGAACATTGTTGCTGAAATACCAGATGGGAATGGACATCAATGCTACCCTCATAGTAACCGACAGGCTTGCCGATGTAAAGTTCGATGCAGCAACGACCCTCACCGCGGAAAAATTCGATTATGAAAAACGCGTGGAGTATGGATTGTTCCAGACACAATACAAATTGGCGAAGCTGGACCTGAAACGTCAGCGCCTTTCTTATTTGCCGGTCGCATTTGCATACGGAAGCGTCAGCGGTGCAGCCCAACGGAATGAAGTCGATTTTTTCGATACAAAGAAAAAATGGTACCCGACCAGCGTGATAGGAGCAACGATCAAGATGCCGATCTTCACCGGGTTTCAACGCCACAACAAGAATCAGCAGGCTCAGTTGTCGCTAATGAAAGCAGAGAACAACATGGACTTCATTAAAAAATCCATCGACCTCGAATTGATGACAACAGCTGTAATCCTTCAGAATGCATCTTCTTCTTTGGAGATTCAGAAAAAGAACATCACGATTGCAGAAGATGTCGTAAGAGTTTCAAAATTAAAATACGACCAGGGTGTCGGGTCTAACCTCGAAGTGATTGCTGCGGAAAGTGCATTGAAAGAAGCACAGACCAATTATTTCAATGCTCTGTTTGATGCATTGGTTGCAAAAGTGGATTACGACAAAGCTAACGGAACAATCAAATAAAGAAAAATAAAAACACACTATACCAAAATCCCACCTTCGCTAAAGCTACGGTGGATAAAAAAACCAAACTATGAAAAAATTAATCTTGATCCCCGGCCTTACCTTACTATTGATCGCTTGCGGTTCCGGTGGCGACGACAAACAAGCTCAGCTCGATGATCTTAAAAAGAAGGAAGCAGATATTAAAACGCAGATCGCTACTTTGGAAGCAGAACTGAACAATGGAAAAGATTCCGTTCAAAGCGGAATCGCGGTAGCAGTGATGCCCGTGAAGAATGAGATTTTTAAAAATTACATCGACGTTCAGGGCCGGGTGGATGCCGACCAGAATGTTTCCTTAAGCACAGGAATGCCGGGAACGGTTACGCGAATCAATGTGAAGACCGGTGATGAAGTGAGTGTGGGGCAAGTGCTTGCAGAAACAGACGCGCGGGCCATCACTCAGCAGATCTCTGATCTTCAGACCAACACGGATTTGGTGAACCAGATCTTTGAAAAACAAAAAAATCTTTGGGACCAGAAGATCGGAACCGAAGTACAATACCTTCAGGCAAAAACCAACAAAGAAAGTATGGAGAAAAAAATGTCGGCCATGCTGGAACAATTACGGATGACCAAGATCATTTCTCCGATCAGCGGCACCGTGGATGCGGTGGATGTAAAAGTAGGGCAAGCAGTGGCGCCGGGAGTTCCAGCCATTCGTGTGATCAATTTCTCCAACTTAAAAGTGAAAGCAGATGTAGCAGAGAGCTATGCTTCTAAGATCAAAAAAGGAAATGAAGTGGTAGTTCACTTTCCCGACACACAGGATTCATTGGTTGCAAAAGTGAATTTTGTTTCTCGTGCGATCAATGCCGCCAGCAGAACATTTACGGTGGAAGTGGTGCTGGACGATAAAAAGGAATATCACCCGAACATGGTGGCGCGACTGAGTATCAACGATTATCAATCGGAAACACCGGTGATGACCATTCCGGTGAGAACCATTCAGAAAGATGAGAACAATGAGTCGTTTGTGTATCTCGCAGCCGGCAACAAAGCCAAGAAGCAGATCATCACTTTGGGAAAAGAATACCGCGGAATGGCTGAAGTAAAGACCGGTCTGAAAGAAGGCGACAAATTGGTTACGCTCGGTTACGACATCATCAATGACGGTGATGCGATCGTTTACAAAAAATAAATTCCTTTCGGCTCTCAGAAATAAAAATTAAAAATGCTATGCGCCTTGGCGTCTCAGCGAAAAAAAATAAGAATATGAAATTCAAAGAATTCAAACCATCCAGCTGGGCGATCGACAACAAGATAAGCATCTACGTGCTTACCTTCTTTATCGTGGTGTTCGGTATAAAATCATACAACAGTCTGCCCAAAGAAAGTTTTCCGGACATTGTAGTTCCTACCATATACATCAATACGTTGTACGCCGGTAACACACCAACCAACATAGAAAATTTAGTTACCAAGCCAATCGAAAAGCAACTGAAGTCGATCTCCGGAGTAAAGAAGATCAATTCTACTTCCCTTCAGGATTTTTCCATCATCATGGTGGAATTTAATACCAGCGTGGATGTGGCGGTTGCGAAACAGAAAGTAAAAGATGCAGTTGATAAATCCGCCAATGATCTTCCGAAAGACTTGACGCGCCAGCCGAACGTGCAGGAAGTTTCGTTTTCCGACTTGCCGATTATGTACATTAACATGGCCGGGAAAATGGACCTCAACAAATTGAAAAGTTATGCCGATGATTTGAAGGACAAGATCGAAGGAATGAAAGAGATCACCAAAGTAACAATGGTGGGAAATCTTGACCGTGAGATCCAGATCAATGTCGATATGTTCAAAATGCAGGCGGCAACCATTTCCATGTACGACATCTACAAAGCTGTACACGATGAGAACCTGAACATTTCCGGAGGATTAGTACCGATGGACGGGATGAAGAGAAATCTTTCCATCAAGGCACAATTTCAAACGGTGGAAGAAATAAAGAATTTGGTAATCGTTTCACAGACCGGTGCAAAATTGTATCTGAAAGATGTTGCTGAGGTGATCGATAGCAATAAGGAACAGGACAGCTACGCGCGTCTGGAAGGAAAAAATGTGATCACACTTCAGATTGTAAAACGTTCCGGAGAGAACTTGATTCAGGCTTCAGACAAGATCAACGAAATGATCAAGACGATGCAGGAAGAGGATTTTCCGAAGGATCTGCAGGTAACGGTAACAGGTGATCAATCGGATCAGACGCGTTTGACCTTACACGATCTGATCAACACGATCATCATCGGCTTCATATTGGTAACCTTTATCCTGATGTTCTTTATGGGAGTGACCAACGCGATCTTCGTAGCGGCATCGGTTCCTTTGTCGATGTTCATCGCCTTCCTTTTTATGCCGAGCATTGGTTTCACATTGAACATGATTGTATTGTTCGCATTTTTACTGGCTCTCGGAATTGTAGTAGATGATGCAATTGTCGTCATCGAGAACACGCACAGGATCTTTGACAACGGAAAGAAAAACATTAAAGATGCCGCGAAGATGGCGGCAGGAGAGGTTTTTCTTCCGGTATTGAGCGGAACACTCACCACGCTTGCGCCATTCATTCCGCTTGCCTTTTGGAGCGGAATCATCGGTAAGTTCATGTTCTTCCTTCCTGTTACTTTGATCATTACATTGCTT
The DNA here is from genome assembly GCA_046594925.1 of Bacteroidia bacterium. Classification (GTDB taxonomy): domain Bacteria; phylum Bacteroidota; class Bacteroidia; order 2-12-FULL-35-15; family 2-12-FULL-35-15; genus 2-12-FULL-35-15. The sequence continues at coordinate 28,136 of JBKJQG010000125.1, read as the reverse complement.
GCTTCATTGTTTGTGGCTTACATTATCAACCCTGTTTTTGCGGTGGATTTCATGAAGACCCACGATGAGGAGAAAAAGAAATATGGAAAATTATCGCGTCTGGCGATCGTGCAATTGCTGCTCTATTTTGTTGCTGCATTGATGGCACATGGAATGGGACATCCGGCATTTGGAAACCTTGTTTTGTTCTTCGCTTTCTTCATGGTGCTGCACCGTTTCTTCTTGTACAAAGCCATCGAAGGCTTTCAGACAAAAGTATGGCCGGCTGTCAGGGAACGTTACACACGCTTTTTGATCCGCTTCCTGAAACGTCCATGGTTGGCACTTTTGGGAACATTTGTCGTGTTCATCTTTGCCATTCTATTTTTCATGGCCCGCAGTCCGAAAGTGGTTTTCTTCCCTTCAGGTGAACCGAACTTCGTATACATCTACGTGAAATTGCCTGAAGGAACAGATCCTGCTCAGACGAACAAAGTGATGTACCTGGTGGAAGAAAAGGTGAACAACGTATTGGGTGATTCCAACAAAATTGTTAAGTCGATCATCACCAATGTAACCAGAGGAATCACCGATCCTCAGGATCAGGATCAGAGTGAGCACGCCAACCGCGGTAAAATCGCGATCTCGTTTGTGCAGTTCGCAAAACGGAACGGAGAATCCACGGCCAAGTATTTGTCTACCTTACAGAATCTGGAATGGAACATTCCGGGCGCCGACATTACTGTAGAAAAAGAACAAGCCGGTCCGCCGGTTCCGAAGCCGATCAACATCGAAGTGAAAGGGGATGATTTTGATGAACTGGTGAACAATGCCAACCGACTGAAAAGATTCATAGAAGAAGCGAAGATAGAAGGAGTGGCCAACTTAAAGTCTGATTTCGAAAACAACAAACCGGAGATCGTGTTCAACATCGACCGGGAAAGAGCCAACCGTGAAGGCATCTCAACCCAAACCATTGGAATGGAGATCAGAAATGCAGTGTTCGGATGGGAAGTGAGTAAGTTCCGTGATGAGAAAGATGAATATCCAATTCAGCTGCGTTACAAGTACGATCAGCGTAATAATATTGAAGCTTTGCGTAACTTAAAGATCACTTTCCGCGACATGAACATGGGCGGAATATTGAGAAGCATTCCTTTGTCTTCATTCTGTGATGTTGAATACAGCAATACATACGGAGGGATCAAACGCAAAATGCAGAAACGTGTAATCACACTTTCTTCCAACGTGTCGGAAGGCTTTAACCCGAACGAAGTTGTTGCCAAAGTACAAAAGGTTGCTGCAGGCTTCAAAGCGGAAGGGCACGTCATTGTCGATTTCACAGGGGAGCAGGAAGAGCAGAAAGAAACGGGAGCCTTTTTAGGAAACGCGATGATGCTTTCCATCGGCTTGATCTTGTTCATCCTCGTCCTTCAGTTCAACTCTGTCGGAAAACCATTCATCATTCTCACGGAGATTTTCTTCAGCGTGATAGGGGTATTGCTCGGGACGGCCATTTTCAAAATGGACATGAGTATCGTAATGACCGGAATCGGAATTGTCGCACTCGCCGGCATCGTCGTCCGAAACGGAATTCTCTTGATCGAGTTTGCTGAAATGGCAAGGGCAGGAGGAATGAATCTATGGGATGCTACCGTGGAAGCTGGCAGAACACGTATGACTCCGGTGATCCTGACTTCGGTGGCAGCGATCCTGGGATTGATCCCTCTTGCAGTCGGACTGAACATCGATTTCGAAACATTGTTCGCATCCGGAAATCCTCACTTGTATTTTGGAGGTGATAGCGTGGTGTTCTGGGGGCCTTTGTCCTGGACGATGATATTCGGTTTGGGTTTCGCAACTTTCCTGACCCTGTTACTTGTTCCTGCGATGTACTTGATCTCAGAAAGATTGAAACGTAAATCAGAGATCATCCTGAAACACCTCGGACTTCCGAACGTGATTATGTATGTTCCTTTTTTCATCCTAGTCACAAGGTTTGTGCTTTATGTAAAGGGAACCAAATTGGATTATGGCCATTTAGATTACTAAAAACACAACGAGCCGCTCTGATTTCAGAACGGCTCGTTTCATTTTAAACAAAGAGTATGGGAGCCGTTATGATCATGAGCCTGGGATTGTTATTTCTGCTCAGCGTTCCGTTAATCACATCCAAATTTGCAAAACGGATGGGACGTGATCCCAAGGTCTGGTTTTTGATCGGAATCTTGCTTCCCGTGATCTCGACATTTATTGTTTTGTTTTTGCCCGATCTTTCGGAAAAGGAGTAGAAGTTTTTTCCACATATAGTTCCTGAAAGGGATAAAGCCGAAGAACGGGAGGAGCTATTTTTTCTTCTTCGTTTTTGCAGCGGCCTTCTTTTCTTCTTTCACTCTTTTATTTTCAGCTGCAGCGGCTTCTTTTCTCCTCTGCTCTTGAGCCTTCACTTGTCCGCGGGTTTTTGTCAATTCAATCGCCCTCAGCCCGATGTAAAGGCCATAAGTATACTGAAATTGCTGGGTTTCCAGGCTTTTGATCTTCGATTGATAGTAATCGGCATTGGCGAAGATTCCCGCGAAAAAAACTTTACCGTTGTATCCGGCACTGGATTTTCCTCTGGCGGACACAGGTACGCCGATCCTGTGCTGCAAGACCGTAGGAGATTCATAAACCTGGTTCTGCAATCCGACACCCAGGAAAATGGCATTGGAAAAATAAAAACTGTTCTTCACTAAATTGTAAGCATAGCCTTGCTGAAATACGAATGCATAATTCCGGTTCGCTTGCAGGTCCGGATATTCCTTGAAGTATTTTCTGACACTGTCGGGAATCATGTTGCGGCTGCTGACCTCATTGTATCTCAATGCGAAGACTGTCAGCGATGATCCAGCTGATTTTTTTTGAAATTGATTCTGGTTGAATGCCGCGTTGTAAGAGAATTTTTTCCAGTTATTGACGAAGAGGCCTGTAGCCCCAAACTGATAGGCGCGTATGTCGGCATTGTAATTTTTTAATAGGTTCTGATCTCCCTTGTAATGAAAATAAAATCTGGAATAATCCTGATAGTAAGCTTCGAACCCAAATTTTCTTTTTCCGTAAATGTTGATCTGAAACTGCTTGAACCCTGATTTGATGCTGGTGGTTGTGTCCAGATAATCATCGGTGAATTTAAAGATATAGGTCAGCCCAATGCCTTTTACGTTGACAGCGATTCCTGTTACGGGAGGGATGTTTGCGTTGTAGAATACCCTGGCATTGTTCAGCTCTTTCTCCGAGAACATGGAATTGTTTGAAGGCGTGATCGTGTAGTGCAGTCCGTTTTCCAGAAAGAAAGTCTTCACCGAAAAAAGACTCCTGAACTTCTGCACGTAATTCGTATCGATCTCGCCGGCCTGGCCGATGAGTGAAAGGAGAAAAAATGAAAAGAATAAAAGGACTTTTTTCTTCATACCCGGATGATTGTCTCTACAAAAGTAAAACAAAGTGTTAAATAATCTAAAATTTCTGCGGATATAAAACAAAAGTGCGGGAATCTCGTTTTTTGCCTGTTTTACATGATGTTGTAATTTATTTTATCTTTGCATGAATCTATTGCCCGCCTTAAAAATCGGTGGACATGTACTCCAAATCAGGAATGGAATTTAAAGCAGGTGCACTGCTGGATAAAATTGAGTATCCGGCAGATCTTAGAAAATTAAAAGAAGAACAACTCCCCGAAGTCAGTAAGGAGCTCCGTCAGTTCATCATTGACGTTGTTTCGCAAAAGGGTGGCCACTTTGGCGCCAGTCTGGGTGTAGTAGAACTCACCGTTGCCCTCCATTATGTCTTCAATACTCCTTATGATCAGCTGGTTTGGGATGTGGGCCATCAGGCATACGGACACAAGATCCTAACCGGGAGAAGAAAAAATTTCCATACCAATCGTGTGTACGGAGGCATCAGCGGTTTTCCGAAACGTTCCGAAAGTGAATACGATACTTTTGGAGTCGGGCATTCGTCCACCTCTATCGGAGGAGCATTGGGAATGGCCGTTGCATCAACATATAAAGGAGAGAAAGACCGTCAGCACATTGCCGTGATCGGGGATGGGGCTATGACAGCGGGGCAAGCATTTGAGGCCCTGAACCATGGCGGGATCAGCAATTCCAACTTGCTTGTTATACTGAACGACAATTGCATGAGCATCGACCCTAACGTGGGTGCTTTGAAAGAATATTTAACCGACATCACCACTTCGCATACTTACAATCGAGTGAAAGATGAGGTCTGGAACCTGCTCGGAAAGATCAGTAAATTCGGACCAAATGCACAAGACATCGCTTCGAAAATTGAGAATGGGATCAAGTCTTCCTTGCTGAAACAAAGCAATATGTTCGAGTCCCTGAAGTTCCGTTATTTCGGACCGGTAGACGGACACGATGTAGAGCGACTCACCAAAGTATTGCAGGATCTGAAAGACATTCCAGGACCAAAGATCCTTCACATCCTGACACAAAAAGGAAAAGGATATAGATTCTCCGAAGAAGGAAACCAAACGGTTTGGCACTCTCCCGGCCTTTTCAATAAAGATACAGGAGAGATCATCAAGATTGTTCCGAAAGAACCACAGCCACCGAAATACCAGGATGTGTTCGGTTATACCATCGTAGAACTTGCCGAAAAGAATTCAAAGATTATGGGAATCACCCCCGCCATGCCGAGCGGCTGTTCACTCAACATCATGATGAAAGCCATGCCTGACAGAGCCTTTGACGTCGGTATTGCAGAACAGCATGCCGTTACTTTTTCGGCGGGACTCGCAACACAAGGTTTGATACCGTTTTGTAACATTTATTCTTCTTTCATGCAGCGTGCCTACGATCAGGTGATTCACGATGTGGCATTGCAAAAACTGCACGTGGTGTTTTGTCTGGATAGAGGAGGATTAGCAGGAGCGGACGGTCCGACACATCACGGAGCATATGATCTGGCTTATTTTCGTTGCATCCCGAACATGATCGTTTCGGCTCCGATGAACGAAGAAGAACTGAGAAACTTAATGTATACCGCGCAATTGCCGGAAACAAATGCTCCTTTTTCCATCCGCTACCCGAGAGGGAACGGCGTTATGATCGACTGGAAAACATCTTTTCAGAAAATAAAAATCGGTGAGGGAAGAAGAGTGCAGACCGGAGAAGACCTGGCGATATTGACCATAGGACACATAGGAAACAATGCCGTTACGGCTTGCAAGACATTGGAAGGAAAAGGCATCAAGGCAGCACATTACGACATGCGTTTTGTGAAACCGATCGATGAGCAATTGCTGCACGAAGTATTTTCCAAATACACAAAAGTGATCACGGTCGAAGACGGCTGTATCATAGGCGGAATGGGTAGTGCAGTATTGGAATTCATGTCCGACAACAATTACAATGCTCAACTGAAACGCCTCGGGATCCCTGATAAATTTATTGAACACGGAGAACAGAAAGAACTTTATGCCGAGTGTCATTACGATGCCGACAGCATCGTGAAAACAGCTGTAGAGATGGTTGGCTTCAAGAAGAACACCATGGTTGGTTAGTACATAGCGAAAAGCGGGGTTGAAGACATTCTTCCTATTTATTAATAGTTGCACTAGTACTTCCAACTTCCGACTCCCAACTCCCCTCTTTTTTTTCACAAGTTTTAAAGAGCGATGCTTGGCGAACTGATATTGTATTATATTTGGGGGAAATTCTAAAACTCTCAGAGATGAACATTCAAAGAACAACACTTTTCGCTGCTTCCCTTGCTGTGGCAGTAACATTTGCAGCTTGCGGCTCTTCAACAGATGATGGAAATGACAATGCTGTTGATACTGCTGATGCGCAGTCAAAAGTGAAGGATGTGAAAGCTCAGAACGTGTTCTACTCCATTCCTTCGCCCATCGAAACCACCACGCTCTTAAAAGCGGCCGGTGCAAAATACAATTCAAAGATCCTGAACCCGATCGAAAATGCTTCTAGATACGAAACCGTTGCTGCCAAAGCATTGAATTTGGGCATTTATGGTTCCGATCTGAGCTTTACCAGCATCTTCGACCAGACACAAGAATCCATGCTTTACCTGCGCTGCACCAACAAACTGGCAAGCGGATTAGGAATCAGCGGAGCATTTGATGAGACAACTACTTCCCGCATTGAAGCAAACATGCAGGACAGAGACTCCTTATTGGCTATCATCTCCGATTCTTATTGGAATGCGGATGCTTATTTGAAAGAGAACGGACAACCGGGCGTTTCTGCTTTGATCGTTGCAGGCGGTTGGATGGAAGGTTTGTACATTGCCACTCAAATCGCAGCGACCACTAAAAATGAAGGCATTGCTACCCGTATCGGTGAACAGAAATTGTCTTTGGAGAACTTGATTGCTTTGTTGGAAGGCTATAAATCAGAAAACGAAGCTATTCCGGCTATTCTAACCCAAATGCAAGACCTGAAAAAGGTATTTGATGCGATTCCGACCATTTCGGGGGAAACAACAGCGGTTACTGACAGCGCAAAAGGGGTTTCAACCATCTCTAACGGTAGCAGTTTCAAGCTAACAGCACCTCAATTGAAGGCTATTTCAGATAAATGTGCTGAAATCAGAAACAAAATGATTCAATAGGCCGTAAAACGCCTTGATGAAACACTTTTACTCCTCCTTGAAAGTATCGATCGCGACAGTTATCTTTGCTTTTACTGCTGTAGCTGCTACGGCACAATGCGCCACTTTTCAGAAGAAAAAGTGCATGCCCAAGATCTCCCCTTTTCAACTGAACGGACAAGTGAACACGTCTACCCTCAGTTCGGGACAAAAAACTTCCTTAAACCTTACTTTCTATTCCGGACAGGATTATAGAATTGTGGTCTGCGGTCAACCCCAACTGGGTGATCTGACTTTCAAGGTGATGGATGCCAACAAAAAGGTGGTTTTTGACAGTCAAAAGAATGATTATCCCGACTTCTGGGATTTCAAAGTAAAGAATACCCAGCAATTTATAGTAGAAGTTCAGGTCCCTGAATCCGAATCCACCAGCTCCGTTTTACCTAGCGGCTGTGTTAGCATTTTGGTAGGATTTAAGAAGGGATAAATTCTTGGTCTTCTCTGGAATTGAAATTCCTTTCGGAAATAACGTTCCCAGAGCAGGCGCAGAAAGAGTTCTTGATTATTAATTTTCTACGAAGCCTAGATTATAAGTTTACAATAATTTTCTTACGAAGTGGAATGCGCTTTTTGCGTTTGTCCTGTGTTGCCGGCTGGTTTGTATTACGCTACTTTAATTGTCTTTTGATTAAGCATTTCTACGTTAAAATTTATTTTAGCGTTCAATGCTTTAAAAACTTTAATAATTGTTTCGAACCTTGCATCTGTCAAACTGTTTTCAAGTTTTGATATTTGCGCTTTCTTGACACCAACAAGCCCGCATAACGCCAAGCCGATTTTAGTGGCTGGGCTTAGTTAACTTGTAAGTCTGAATTAACACCTCGGTCGGGATTTTTAAATTGTCATGAAGCAGTCTGATCATTTCTAATGTCAGCTTTCGTTTCTTGCTTAGAATTTCACTAGCTCTACTTTTCAGTCCAACAACTTTAGCTAGGTCGGTCTGGTTGTAACCCATTTGCTCCATTCTAAATTTAATAGCTTCAATTGGGTCAGGGAAACCAACTGGGAAGTGCTCGTCTTCATATTTTTCAATTAAGATTCCTAACACCTCGAGTTCATCGCCTTCTGTTGATCCTTTCTTCGCGCCAAATATGGTCTCAAGTCTTTCCAAAGCGTTTTGGTAGTCCTTCTTAGTCTTAATAGGCTTAATTGTCATAGGTTTTATATTTTATTAGCGTCAATTTTGTCGTACTCAGCATGGGTTCCAATAAACCGGATCCAAACCATTCTATAATCATAATTTATTCTTACGATTAGTCGGTAAGTGTTTCCTTTAATATTAAATACCACACGGTTGTCCACCAAGAAACTTGCGCTTGGATATTCTTTCTTAATGTCTTTTGGAGATTTCCATTCAGCGTTACTGGTTTCCCGAAACCAAGATTTCAGTTGTTGTTGACTGTCAGAATGTTTTTCCCAAAATTCTCTGAGTATTTTCTTTGAAATTATCCGCACTTAAATTTCTTTTGTCAAAGATATGAAAAAGTTCCCGATTTGGGAAATATTTTTCGAAATCGTGAAAGCCTTTCCGCCTGGCGCCATTTTTTGCTGTGTCAAGTTATGCATTTGAGCGTTAACAGGCAAAATGCTCGGAAGACCGCAGTTATGCGTTTTAGCCGCCACGCATGTTCGCCACGTTTGAGTGTCCGCCGGTGAAATATTGTTTTTTGAATTGCTCAATTAGTAAAATGGAATTGTCCTGGGATAAAGTAAAATTAACAGCCCATTTAAAGTCTGTGTCAAAACTATAAAAATAGTGTCCCCGCCTTGTTCAGTTCTGTCTTGGTCGAGATATGTTGTGATAAGATTTATCCAGTCGCAGTCAAGATTTAAATGTCCAATACTAATATATTCATTGATGGCTTGATCAATTACATTTATTCTGTACCAAAGAGGTCTGTCGTCTGGATGTTTGTAAAAAGTCTGAATAAAATCAATTATTGATTTTGCCTCACTGTTTAAAAGATTCGGGCTGTCAAGGTTTGCTTTTACCCCAGCCTCATCAGTTTTTGTTCCCAGTTTAGTTAGGTCGATACCACAATGGTCGACAATATGTTGTCGTTGTGTCGTCTTTTAAAATGCCCTATACCTTTTATATACTCGCTACTTTAAAGCGACTACACAACCATTTTTTATGTATAGCCGCTATTCCGTAGCGCATAATTTCCCATAAAAAACCCCTCAACATAGGATGAAGAGGGGTTTTTCAAAACAAATTTTATTCTTACTTAACGATCAACTTCTTTGTAAAGTTCTCCCCGCCAACGCTAAGTTTAATGAAGTATACTCCGGCAGACAATTTAGTGTTTTCTGCAAGTGAATATTGATGTTCTCCGGATGACAAGTTGCCGCTGAATACAGTAGCGATTTCTTTTCCTACCACATCGTAAACAGTGATGTTTGCTGAATTGCTTTCCAATAAGTTGAAAGCGATAATGGTGTTATCTTCAGCAGGGTTAGGATAAACATTGAAGTTCAGGTTGCTCGCCAATTCGTCAATTCCAACATTGCCCATGATGTTGATGTCATCGATGTAAATGTTGTTGCCGGCATCGCTGGTGAATTTGAACATCACCATTAAGCTGGTTTCGCTCGCGAGAGATGACATGCCGATAGTTTTCGTTACCCACTGTGAAGCAGTCGGTACAAAAGATCCGCTGATGACACCCGCTGTTGAAAGAGCTGCTCCGGTGAGCGTTGAACGCAGCGACCAGGTCGCTCCACAAGTGGTTGAAACATACACCTGCAATTTATCAGCGGAGGTGGACGTTTTTTGTGCGTGTGCAACTTTATAAGTCAAGGATGGTGTTCCAACAATGGCCGTCATGTCAATCGTAGGAGAGATCAACTCATCTACGTGTGCATCATAAGTACTTGCATTCACGATGCGTACTGATTTTGTTCCGCTCGCTGCAGCTGCAGTGGTCTGCGTCCAAGTATTGGAACCACTGTTTGCATTGCGCACTTTCCAGTCCGCATTCGGAATGGCACTTCCTTCAAATCCTTCTGAATAGAAGGCAGCAGCATATTGTGCAGTGTTGTTGAATACGGTCACATAAGATGTTTTGGTAGCACTTACAGTTCCGGAAGCATTGGAAACGGACAAGGTCACGTTGTATACACCCGGAGTGTTATAAGTGATGGTAGGAAATGAATCGGTAGAAGTAGCGGGTGTTCCGCCAGCAAAGGTCCAGTTCCAGGAAGTCGGATTTCCATTCCAGGAAAGGTCGGTGAAAGTTAAACTGTCACCCTGGCAAACCTGATTCAAAGCATCGCTGCTTTCGAAATCAGCAAGGCACAATACTGCAGGCAGACTTACACCGGTTGCAGAAAGGTTGGTTGCCGACCAAAGGTTGTTACGGGAAGCAGTGCTGCTCGTAAGACAAGTACGCATCTTTGTTTTTTGTCCTGCCGTGTACATGTTGCTGCAATAAGCATATTCCATGTAGTTCTGAACATTTTCAATCGTAGGAGGATTACAAACAGCATCGTTTAATAAACAAGCAGTATGTCCTTTTGTAGTCGGAGTGTCCGTTACGCCGTCACTTCCCGTACAATCAACACCCGGATCATTTGTTCCGCCCCAGGTATGATCCAAATTCAGGTAATGTCCGATCTCATGGGTCAAAGCGCGTGAACGGAAAGTGCTTCCTGTTCCGATGCTTCCGATATAGGTAGAAAGAATGACGATTCCATCAATGCTCGCATCAAACACGGTTGCTCCCGGTTTGTAAGCATATCCTGCTGCTCCGCTGGAAATCGCTTTCACCACCCACACGTTAAGGTATTTGTTGCGGGGCCATTGATTCAGTTTGGAACCATCGTCACCTACATTTGTTTCAGACGAATAGATGCGATCGATTCCGTTGGTGCAGTTTCCTGAGGGATCTTTCTGAGCCAAACGAATCTGGATTTCACAATCAGCAGCAATGGCTGTGAAAGAGGGAACCACAGCTGAAATATCTGGATTCAGTTTGCGGTAATCTTCATTAAGGATACGTACTTCATCATAAACCTGCGCATCGGAAATGTTCTCCGTTCCGCCTTCGTGAAGGATGTGGAACACCACCGGAATGGTATAAATGGGCAGCATTTTACTGCCGTCGGTACTTTCTTTGTAGCCCGTGAGGTAGGCAGCCATGTCAGCTGTCGCTGCTGCTTTTTCCTCAGCCAGGAAGGCGGTTTTCAGTGAAGGATGTTCATTCAGGTACTTGTCCATCATTTCTGCGGTACTGCAGAGTTTTAGCTCTTGGGCCGAGGCAGTGAACGTAAGCGCAGTCAAGCAAGCAGCACTCAGTAAGGTTGTAAGTTTGTTCATTTTTGATAGCATTTAATTATATATAGTTTAGAGAGGGGATGATTTATTCGTAGTCTTTTATAGATGATAATACATCTTTGATATTGTTTATGTTAGCTAAGATATCAATATATTTTTTAGAAACAAACTCCGGTTCCGAAAGCTGGTTATTGACTTTATAACCGATAAAATCCTCCAGCCTGCTGAAATCCTCTTTTTGGGCTGCACGAATCTCATCCTGCATCCCTGTATTCACCACCCCTGGAGCGATGGAGAAGATGTGGAACCCCTTGTGAATACTGTCTAAGGGTGTTTTTGCTCGTATTTTCTGCTCCATGTCCACCACTCGGCTCAGCATGTCGATCCCTGATTTGGAGGCACAATACACTGCCCAGCCGTCGATCGGGTTTTTTCCAGCCCCCGAACTCACGTTCACTATCACTTTTTCCGCATCCGTGGAATCGTAACATTCAATAAATGCATTTGTAAGAACCGTCGGCGCGATCAGGTTCACGGTATAATTTTTTATGATGGTCTCTGCCTGAAGTTTCCCTACCGGCTTGATGAAACCCAATACCCCAGCATTGTTGATGAGGTAGACCTTTTGAGCGTTGGCATGCAACTCGAACTTAAATGCTGCAATGGCGCTGATATCGGTGAGGTCAAGGTAGGAATGTGTGTAATGCTTGTGTTCAATGCTTCTGTGGCGGGAAATCCCTATGACCCTGTTTGTCGGATTTTCGAGGAGGTGTTCAGCAAATGCTTTCCCAATTCCCCGGCTGGTGCCTGTAATATAATAATAATTCAATTTTTCTACTTTTGGTTTCCATAAAGGTAGCCATATAAACGAATAAAAGCAAGAACATTTTAATGCTCTTGCTTGGTAGTATATCAGAAGAAACAGGTTTTATCTAAAACGTATTGGTGGCCTGCCGTCGCCCTAAGCGGGGCCGAAACGCATATGCTACAGCGCTGAATGATGTATGCTTCGACTCCGCTCAGCATGACGCGCAAAGACGTTTCTCGGCACGTTGATTCTATCCCAACGCTTGTTTTAAGTCAGCGATCAGGTCATCAATGTCTTCTATGCCGACACTCAGACGTAAAAGAGATTCCACCACGCCTGCTTTGTCGCGTTCTTCTTTTGGAATGGAAGCATGGGTCATGGTTGCCGGATGGTTGATCAGGGATTCAACTCCTCCCAGGGATTCAGCCAAAGAGAATACTTTCATCGAAGATGCAATTTTAAACGCATCTTCCTGCTTGTTCCCTTTCAAAGAAAAAGAGATCATGCCACCGAAATCTTTCATCTGCTTTTTAGCAACGTCGTGGTTCTGACTGTCGGGAAAGCCCGGCCAATAAAGCTTATCGATTTTAGGATGTGTCTTCAAGAACTCCGCGATCTTTCTTCCGTTGAAGCAATGACGCTCCATACGGATGTGCAAGGTTTTTAATCCGCGCAATACCAGGAAGCTGTCCATCGGCCCGGGTGTGGCTCCGCAACTGTTGTGAATGAAGGCCAATTGTGTATACAAGTCATCGTTGCTCAGACAAAGGGCACCCATGATCACATCGCTGTGTCCCCCCAAGTATTTGGTCGCTGAATGCATCACGATGTCGGCTCCGAGAGCCAATGGATTCTGTAAATAAGGGGAAGCAAATGTATTGTCGACCGCGCAGATCAGCTTGTGTTCTTTCGCAAGTTTAGCGCAAGCTGCTATGTCGATGATCTGCATTGTAGGATTGGTAGGTGTTTCCAGCCAGATCATTTTTGTGTTGGCATTTATGTGTTTCTTCACCACAGCAAGGTCCTTCATGTCGATGAAATGAAACTTGATCCCGAAAGGCGCGAACACCTTGGTGAACATGCGGTAGCTCCCTCCGTATAAATCGTCGCCTGTGATCACTTCATCACCGGGACGTAATAATTTCATCACCGCATCGATGGCTCCCATTCCGCTGGAAAAACAAAGTCCGTATTTAGCTCCTTCCAGTTCCGCCAGGCATTTTTCCAGGGCCGAACGCGTAGGATTCTTTCCGCGGGCATAAGCATAACCTTTGTGTTTACCCGGACTCTCCTGCCAGTATGTGGAAGTTTGATAAATCGGGGTCATCACCGCTCCGGTAGTAGGATCAGGCTCTTGTCCTGCATGTATCGCTTTGGTTCCAAAGCCTAGTTTTGATGAATCTGTCATTTTGTTTAATTGAGGAGCAAAGGTAGAAAACTTTACAATAGGGAAATGTGTAATAATGTGGGAAAGATGCTTTTGTTTTTGTAAATTTGGTAGAAGAGAACGCCTGTTTTTTTTATACTCCGAAGGATGAAAAGATTATTGATCATTTTTATTTTGTGTTTTCTCACCAACGTTACTAAATCTCAAAGTTTGATGACCTTGGGAGAGGTCTATGATTTTGATATCGGAGATGAATTTCAAAGATACTATACCCAGTATTCAGGCCCGCCCACCTATGTGAAAACCACCATCACAAATAAATATTATAGTTTTTCGCTTGATACGGTGTATTATGTCTACGATAAGTATTCATTTACGCCTCCGGCTTGTCCGCCGCCTTGTACCTCAACCGTTTCTTCATCCGTTGGACTTATTATTTCCTATTCTCATCTGTCAGACACTGTCGGAATCGGCTATGGAACAAAACCCGATTTGACCTGCATTGACACGATAGGGTATACCGGTGTCTGGCTTGATACGACTTACTACGATTCGACATTTTGTAACCGGCTAGTTACAAAAATAGCCCAGATAAATGGGGTGTTGGTGGAAGACAGCCTCGGGTGTTTTGGGTATTTTGAAGCAGGGTGGGGGTACGACATTTACGGCAAAGGCATCGGAATAAGGAGTCATTTTTATACGGATTGTTCTTTCGGCGGCTCTCCCTGTACATGGGAGGAGTTTCTCTTTTATTATAAAAAGGGGGCAGAGGTCTGCGGGTCTCCTTCATCGGTGTTGATGCCCGTTTCGGTATACGAATTGGCGGCCGGCGATCGCGTCAAACTATTTCCAAACCCCGCGAACTCTTCCATTTCATTGGATGGAATAGAACAAGAGTGGGCATGTCAAATTATCGATATTTACGGTAGGATCATTGTTCAGGAAATATCTATGAAAGAAAGCATAGATATTTCGTCTTTCAGTAATGGATCCTACCTGGTTAAAATTACAACGGACAAGGGCTTCGTCTTTACAAAGAGATTTGTCAAGATTTAGATGATTTAACACTTTTTAGGACTTTTCGATTTACCATTTCGTATCTTTGTAGAACAAAAATGAAGATTTTAAACAAAATAGCGGCCATTCTTTTAGCAGTGATCTTCCTGCTTTCCGGCTTGGGCATTACCATCACTTCGATGGTTTGCATGAAAAGCGGAAAGGGAAAAGCATCTTTTGCCATGATCGAAGATTGTTGTGCGAAGAAGAAAGAAGTTTCTCCTAGGGCTCAAACGGATTGCTGTAACGATGACGAAGAAATTTTTTATTCTGAACCGATCACGATCATTAAAAAAGGCGAGTGCTGCGACATTAACAGTTTGTCCTTTCAATTGAATGATTTCCAAAGTGCAAAAAAACTTTCCATTGATCACCCCGCTGTTTTCAACTCCTTGTTTCATTCTTCAGAAACACTTAATTCAAGCACTTCAGAAAACAAATTAAGTTTTCAGTATTCTGATCTTCCTCCGCCACTATACGGGCGTACACTTTTAAATTATATTTCGCTCCTTACCATTTGATCCTTCTCTGAAAGGTTTTTCGCAGGTTCCACAGATTTGCGCAAATTTTTTAGTAGAAATTCTGAGCCTTGCTCAAGAAAATAAATCAAATGAATCGATTATTATTTTTAGTCATTCTTTTGTTCGCAGTAAAAACCAGCTCAGCCCAGATCAGCGGGAAAGTTCTTGGCACAGACGACAAAGGAAAAAAAGAAGCCCTTCCGGGAGCGAATGTCTATTGGCAGAAAACCGTCATGGGCACCGTTACGGATATCTCGGGGAATTTTCAGCTCGCCGAGCCGGATACACTTCCCGCCCAGCTAATCATCAGCATGATCGGTTTTCTGAGCGATACAGTCTCCGTCACTCAGCCCAATCAAGTGCTGAATGTAGCGCTGAGGCATTCTGTCGATCTAACGGCCGTGGAAGTGTCGGAAAAGCAAAGCACTACTATGAATAAACTCTTCACTCCCATCAATACCGAAGTGATAGGAGGAAAAGAATTGTTGAAAGCGGCCTGCTGCAATTTGTCTGAAAGTTTCAGTACCAACGCATCGGTCGATGTAGCCTTTACGGATGCCGTTTCGGGAGCGAAGAAAATTCAGATGTTGGGACTTGATGGGGTGTATACCCAGATTCTTTCTGAGAATATGCCGATGCTCCGCGGACTTTCTGCTGCTTACGGAATCAATTACATTCCGGGAACATGGATAGAAAGCATCATGGTTACCAAAGGAACCGGTTCGGTGGTAAATGGCTATGAAAGTATTTCCGGACAGATCAACCTGGAGTTCTTAAAACCGCAGGAGCAAAAAAAGCGATTCTATATTAATGTCTATGGAAATCAAAAAGGAAGAGCAGAGGCGAACGTGCACGCGGCAAAAAAGATAAATGAAAAGCTGAGTACGATGCTGTTCACCCACGCGAGTTCAAATACCATGAAACAGGATATGAACAAAGATGGTTTTCTGGACATGCCGCTGACTCAACAATACGGTGCATTTAATCGTTGGGATTTTCACAATCAGAAAAATTTCGAAGCTCAGTTCGGTGTGAAAGGATTGTATGAAACACGTCGGGGCGGACAAAGTAATTTCACTTATTCAGAAAACAGAGATTCTTCCAATCACTATGGAATCGGCATCAACACCCGCTCCTTGGAGTATTTTATGAAGACCGGATTTATGTTTCCCTCCAAACCATATAAGAGTGTAGGCATTCAAACGTCCGGCAAATGGCAAGAGCAGGGTATGTATTTTGGCTTGAGGGATTATACGGGTGTGCAAAAGAATTTTTATGCAAACCTGATCTATGCAAACATCATCAATAACACCAACCATAAATATAAACTGGGGGCGAGTTATTTGCTGGATGATTATAGCGAAAAGTTCAACGATACTTCTTTCGCAAGACAAGAAAGTGTTCCAGGCGTATTTGCTGAATACACCTACTCGCATCCGGATAATTTCTCCTTGGTGGCCGGTATCCGTGCTGACCAGCACAACTTACACGGATTCTTTTACACACCGCGTTTGCATGTGCGTTGGAATCCTTGGAAAAAGACAACGCTGCGTTTATCGGGTGGTAGAGGTTTTAGGACCAGCAATGTGTTCGTAGAGAATCAAGCCGTGTTTGCCAGCTCGCGCAAGATTGTTATGAATGAGACACTGGAGCCAGAAGTAGCCTGGAATTATGGTTTTTCCGGAAACCAGCAATTCAAGTTATTCGGCAACGAAGCATTCATCAACCTGGATTTTTTCAGAACCGATTTTCAGAATCAAGTCGTTATGGATCTCGACCAGAGCGTGAACAAAGTGGTGTTCTATAACCTGAACGGGGAATCATATTCCCACAGTCTGCAAGTGGATCTGGGAATGGAACCCCTGAAGAAATTTGATGTAAAACTGGCTTATAAATGGTACGATGTAAAAACAACGTATAACTACGAGTTGATGGACAAACCCTTTGTGCCCAAACACCGGGTGATGTTAAACCTCGCGTATTCCACTTACATGGAAAAATGGAAGTTCGACTTTACAACCAATTGGCTGGGACAAAGCCGTATTCCGAGTACGGAGTTAAGCCCCAGCGAATACAAATTGCCTAAACACTCCAAAGATTATTTTCTACTGAATGCACAGATCACGAAAAAATTCAGGAAATTTGAAACGTATTTGGGATGCGAGAATATTCTAAACTATACGCAGAAAAACCCAATTATTGCTTCCGAAAATCCTTTTGGACAGAATTTTGATGCATCGATGATCTATGCACCGGTTGAAGGGCGAGTTGTTTATGTTGGATTGAGAATGGAGATTAAATAAGTCAAAAGAAGTTAAGTCAAAAGTCAAAAAAGAAAATTAAAAAATTAAAAAATGAAAAAAATGAAAAAAATGAAAGCAGTAGTACTATCTGGCATTATGATGCTGGTTATGTCAGTAAATTCAGCAAAAGCGCAGGATGTTGCGGAACTCAAGATCAAAACCTCCGCAGTTTGTGAAATGTGCAAAGAGACCATAGAGAAATACATGGCGTTTGAAAAAGGAGTCAAAAAATCAAGTCTCGATGTGGAGTCTAAAGTTTTGACGGTGACCTACAGCCCCTCGAAGACTAATCCAGAGCAGTTGCGCAAAGCTGTTTCTAAAAGCGGCTATGATGCAGACGAGGTTCCTGCAGATCCGAAAGCCTACAAAAAATTGAATGCCTGTTGTAAAAAAGGGGTAGTGTGCACCGATAAAAAATAGTTAAGTTTTTTATTTGTATTTTTAGTGAGTCGCGGATAACCATCCGCGACTCACTTATTTTAAATCGATCAAATTATGGCACTTATCAAACCCGTAAAAGGAGTTCACCCGAAATTCGGAGAAGATTGTTACCTGGCAGAAAATTCTACAGTCGTTGGAGATGTGGTAATGGGCGATCAATGCAGCATCTGGTTCAACGCAGTTGTTAGAGGAGATGTTAATTCCATTCGTATGGGAAACAAGGTGAACGTGCAGGACGGAGCAGTGATCCATTGTACGTATGAAAAAACAAAGGTAGTGATCGGCAATAATGTTTCCATTGGGCACAATGCGCTGGTGCACGGTTGCACCATCAAGGACAATGTATTGATAGGAATGGGAGCCATAGTGATGGACAACTGCGAGATTGGAAGCAATACGATCATTGCGGCTGGTGCGGTAGTGTTGGAAAATACAAAAGTGGAATCGGGTGTGATCTATGCAGGGGTGCCTGCAAAGAAGGTGAAAGACATTAATGAGGAGTTAATAAATGGAGAAATCAACCGGATCGCAAATAATTATGTGATGTATAGTGGTTGGTTCAAGGAAGAAAAGTAGGGTGCGGATAACGAAAAGGGCGATCCCGATAGCTATCGGGAGGGCGTAGTGGGATTTATTCTATAATTCCAAATGTTTTGATTTCACTTCATCACCATAAAACAGGCTTCCGGCTTTATTGAAATTTTCTACAGACCCTGTGGTATAAAACTCAATCGCATTTCCTTTTGTGCATTTTGTTTCCATTTCAGGATGACGTTTTAGATAGTCCGCTAAACCTTGTGCAACAATATCGCCCTGCGAAAGCAATGTAATGGTTGAAGGCAAATGCTTTTTTATGGTGTTCACAAGTAGAGGGTAATGCGTACATCCAAGGATAATGGTGTCGATGTTTTTGTCTTTCGAGAGAAGACGGTCTAAGTTTTTCCGAATGGTAATTCCGGAAGCTTCACTTTCTATTTCATTGTTCTCCACGATGGGGACCCACATTGGACAAGCTTCCTGATGTACCGTGATCTCAGGATAGAATTTTGCGATCTCAATGGGGTAGGAGTTGGAAGTCACGGTCCCTGTCGTTCCCAATACTCCAATGTGTCCGGTCTTGCTTAATTTTCCGACAATTTCCGTTGTAGGTCGAATAACGCCCAATACTCTTTTATCCGGAGCAATGACGGGAAGATCTTTTTGCTGAATATTTCTCAATGCTTTTGCTGAAGCAGTATTGCAGGCCAAGATGACCAATTCGCAATTCATCGCAAACAATTGTTTGACACACTCCAAAGTGTAATCATAAACCGTTTCAAAAGAACGTGGTCCATATGGCGCACGAGCATTGTCTCCGAGGTAGATGTAATCATACTCTGGCAATTGTTTTACAATTTCCTTTAATATGGTCAATCCTCCGAATCCGGAATCAAATATGCCTATGGGTCTTTTTGTGTTCAAGGTTGTTGTTTCTGAAACTGTTTCCATCTTTTTAAGTTGTTTGTGTGACAACTTATTTCAGGACTAGAGAAATCAAACAAAAAAGCCAAGAGTTTTAGTTCTTGGCTTTTTTGAGATCGAATGTTCCTTATTTTTTAGGAGCCGTAGCCGTAGCAGTGATTCCTAATTTTTTCATTACCGGAACCAGGATGTCATCAGCAGGTTCGTTGTAAATAACCAATCCTGTGCTTGTATCCAAAACGTATTTGTAACCTGTTTCTTTAGCAACCTGGTCGATGGCTTTTTTAGCTTTTTCATAAACCGGTTTAGAAAGGTCAGCACTTTTCTTTTGGTAATCTCCTTGTGCTTGTTGCTGGAAATCCGTGATGCGTTGGTTCAAGTCATTCAGCTCAGCCTCTTTGGTTTGTTTCACGATAGGAGCCATGTTCGGTGCATCTTTCTGGAAAGCTTCGTATTTCGTTTGCAATTCAGTTTGCATGGCAGTGATCTGCTGCTCCAGTTGTTTTGCATAATCCTGTACAGCTTGCTGGGCTACTTTCGACTCAGGCATCAAAGTGATCAATGAATCAAGGTTGATGTGAGCAGTTTTTTGCGCTGAAGCTGTAAACGAACTGACAACTAGTGCAACTCCTAAAACAGCTATTTTTAAAACATTCTTCATAGTATTTATTTTTTTGGTTTTTGATTTAATTTTTGTTTATGGATGATTGATTGTGTTATTTCTTAGGGGCTGTTCCGCTTTTGTAACCCAACTGGGTCAGAACGTCATCGCTTTTGTCAAGCTTGGAACTTGCATAAAGCATTGTCAAATCACTTGCTTTGTCGAAAATGATTGAATAAGCGCCTTTTTCAGCAACTGCTTTGATGGCATTGTATACTTTGTCCTGAATGGGTTTCACCAATTCCTGACGTTTTTTGAAAAGTTCGCCATCCACTCCGAAACGTTGTTTTTGCAAATCCTTTGCATCTTTCTCTTTAGCAATAATGTCGGCCTCACGTTTCTTTTTCATATCGTCCGTCAAAAGAATCTGCTCTGCCTGGTAAGCTTTGTACATCTTATCGATCTCAGCATATTTAGCTTCGATCTCTTTTTGCCATTGAATGGATGTTTTGTCCAATTCAGCTTGTGCAGATTTGTATTCAGGGATCTGGCCCAAGATGTATTCCGTATCCACGTATGCGAATTTCTGCGCGAAGGAAGCGATGCTTGTTGCAAGCACGATGCTTACTATTAAAACTAATTTCTTACTCATGATCTCTATATTTTTTATGGAATTCGTGAATACTTTGTATTTCATTGTCATTTTAATTATCTGTTTTTAAAATCTACCGAATGACGGTGCGAATTTAGTGATTTATTATAATTCTCCAATAGATGCACCGATCGTGAAGTGGAACTGGCCTTTCTGCATTCCGCGGTTTGTCGGAACCTCATCCAAACGCCATCCGTAATCAAATCCTAACAATCCAAACATCGGCAGGAACACTCTTACGCCGACTCCTGCTGAACGGTACACCTTGAAAGGGTTGAACTCTTTCGATTTTGCCCAGGAATTTCCGGCTTCCGCAAATCCAAGGATAAATATTGTCGCCTGTGGGTTGAGCGTGATCGGGTAACGTAATTCGGCTGAATATTTTGTAATGAAAGCTGCTCCGGTTCTTGGTGACAAAGATTGATCATCGTACCCTCTCAAGGCAATAATCTCTCTTCCGTCCAATGCAAATCCGGTTAAACCACTTCCACCTAAATAAAAACGTTCAAAAGGTGAGATCCCGACTTTGTTATTGTAAGAAGTAAGGAAGCCAAACCCTGCTGATGTTTTCAGAATCAAATTGCGTGCCTCTTTTCCGTCAGCTCCACGCTTGTTGGTGATTGGGGTGAAGAAGGTAGTTGTGAATTTATATTTCTGATATTCCACGAATTTATAACGCTGCTGATCGGTCAATTCGGGATCTGCATAATCCAAATTGTTGAACATGGAATAAGGCGGAGTAAATTGTCCTGACAAAGCAATCTGAGACCCTCTTGTTTCAAAGATCGGCTTGTCGATGTTGTTACGCTGGATTGCTAACTTGTAATAGATATTGTTGGAGTAGCCCTTGCTGAAAGAGAAAATCGAATTGAAATTGTTCAGCGTGTAATACTGGTAATTGATCTCCTGATACAAAGTAAAATAATCATCCGGACGTTTCAGGCGTTTTCCCAATCCAAGGGAAACACCGAAGATGTCCAGTGACTGACGCAGGGGATTGCTTATTTTTTCACCATTGCTAGTCACTGTTTTTCTTTGTCCGTTCGTTTGAACCGAATAATAAGCCGTCACACTCAATGAATTTGGTTTTTTGCCTCCCAGCCAAGGCTCTGTGAAGGAGATGTTATAAGATTGAAAATATAATCCGTTGGATTGAGCACGTACGCTCAAACGCTGTCCATCACCAGAAGGCAATGGTCTCCAGGTTTCTTTCTTGAAGAAATTCCGTCCGGAAAAGTTATTGAAGGAAACACCCAACGTTCCAACCACGCGTCCACCGCCGTACCCGCCGGATAATTCAATCTGATCGCTTGGTTTTTCTTCAACGGTGTATTCAATGTCAACGGTTCCTGTCGCCTGATTTGGTGTAGGAGTCACGTTCATTTTCTCAGGATCGAAGTACCCCAATTGTGAAAGTTCACGCTGTGAACGGATGACATCGGACCTGCGGAACAGTTGTCCGGGTTTGGTGCGGATCTCTCGCAAGATCACGCGGTCATTCGTTTTTGTATTTCCAACTATGGTCACTTTGTTGATCGTAGCTTGTCTTCCTTCGTAGATGCGCATCTCCAGATCGATGGAGTCGCCTGTTACCATTGTCTCTACGGGGTTCACGTTGAAGAACAAATATCCTTCGTCCATGTATAAGGAACTGATGTCGTTCCCGTTCGGGTTCATGAAAAGTTTTTGTTCGAGTTCGGACTGGTCGTATGTGTCGCCTTTTTTGATGCCGAATACTTCTGCCAGCGTTTTGGATGTGTATTTGGCATTTCCCACCCAAGTGATGTTACGGAAATAGTATTTGTTTCCTTCGCTAATTACGATGTCGATGTTGATGCGCTTCTTTGAGCCTGGTCTTCTGTAAACGGAGTCGTGGACGATCTTGGCATCACGGAATCCTTTTTCGTTGTATTTGGCGATGAGTGCTTTTTTATCTTTTTCGTAATTGTCCTCGTCGAATTTTCCGGAGTTGAATGGGTTCCACCAGAACCTGCGTTTGGTTTCGTCAAATGTTCTGCGCAGTTTCCACATCGGGATGCTACTGGTTCCGATGAGGTTGATGTCCTTGATCCGGATCATGTGCCCTTTATCGACCGTGATCACCAGGATGACCACATTCTCGGCGCCTTCTACTTTGTCTTTTTTGATCGTCACTTTCACATCCATGTATCCTTTTGTGACAAAGAACTCTTTGATCTTGGAATGTGTGGACGCAACGAGGCGGTCGGTAACAACGGTTCCTCGGTACAATTTTATTTTTTCGCGCACGTCGTCTGCTTCGCTTTTTGTCATTCCTTTCAAAGAAAATTTTGAAAGACGCGGACGTTCTGTAACGGTAATGGTTACAAAGATGTATTCTCCTTGAACCTTTCCTGTGATCTGTACATCTTCAAACAAACCTTGTTTCCAGAGATTGGAAATGGCCGTTGCAAATTTTTCTCCGGGAACCTGAACTTTATCATCTTTGGCGAGGCCGGAAAGCAGGACGAGAACGCCTTGGTCCAAGTGCTCAGCACCTAATATCGTTACACCGCCTACTTTGTATTCTTTCGGAGCCGAAAAATCGATGTCGGTTGAATCACCGCCCAACCTAATGACTTCCTGCGCATTCACCTTGCAGGCAAATAGAAAAAGGAGAAAAAATAATCTAATTGTTTTGTACATAATCTATTTTGAAATTAATTGCTCGCTCGTTTTCCCAAATCTGCGTTCACGGTTTTGATAGTCCACGATGGCTTCATACAGATCCTCTTTTCTGAAATCGGGCCAAAGTTTGTCGGTAAAATAAAGTTCGGAATAAGCCAGCTGCCACAATAAGAAATTGCTGATGCGGTGTTCTCCGCTCGTGCGAATCATTAGTTCAGGCTCCGGCATGCCGGCGGTGCATAAATTAGAAGTGATGACGTCCTCCGTAATCTGCGAAGGGTCGATCGTATTGTTTGCGATCTGCGCAGCGATCTGTTGAACCGCATTGGTGATTTCCCAACGTGAGCTGTAGCTGAGTGCAAGGACTAATGTCGTGCGTGTATTGTTCTTTGTATTCTCCATTGCTTCCTGAAGTTCACGGTAACAATCGTCTGGTAAACTTTTCAGGTCGCCGATGGCTTGTAGGCGGATTTTGTTTTCGTTAAGTGTTTTTGTTTCGGCACTGATCGTATGAACAAGCAATTGCATGAGTGCGATCACTTCGTCTTTCGGGCGGTTCCAGTTCTCGGTGGAGAAGGCGTAGAGGGTGAGGTATTTGATTCCTAATTCTGCAGCCGCTTCCACTGCTTCACGCACGGATTTCACTCCGTTCTCGTGCCCGAAGATCCGTTGTTCACCTTGTTGCTTAGCCCAACGGCCATTTCCATCCATGATGATGGCGATGTGCTGGGGTAGTTTTTCAAGATTGATCTTCTCTTTCATTTGCTCTTCGTTATTTAAAATAAAATCGTTCTGCTCGGGCAGAACGATTTGGAATGCTGTTTTGTTACTTTTAATTTACACCCGGACAAGTTTCCGGTTTGTCTTTTAATTTCACCGTCAACCCTATTCCGATGAAGGAATACCAGTCTTTGTTCGTTGGATTTCCGCGTTGCCGCCCTGTATTGTTAAATCCGGGATCTGTGCCGATGCTGGGATCCGACATCGTAGCAGCTGTGCCGCCGCGTGCTGCAGCAAGAGCAACCGGATCGTAATATTTTTTGCTGACATCGTCCAGGTAATCGGTGAATGTCTTGCGCATTCCCCACTCAAAGGAAAGGCCGATATTCTTGGACAGATTTGCTTTTGCACCCACTCCGAAAGGAATGCACATCTGGGTGAGCTTGTATTTTTTACGGGAAGCTCCGCCTTCCAATCCTTGTCCTTCGGTTCCAAGCGGCTGCAAAGCCACCCAGTCGTTGTTCAGTTGTCCCTGCGGGTTGAACTTGAATACGCCAAGGCCCAAAAAGATGTAAGGGGAGAATTTATGTTTTTCCATTCCGATCTGGTAATCCAGAAAGTTGAATTCCAATTGGGCAGAAACTTCGTTGATAGGAGATTTGAAGCTGAGGTTACGCTGACGGGCTGCTTCGGATTCTGAGAAAGAGTCGTGTCCTTCAATGCTGCCGAAAAGAAAGTTAAGTCTCGCAGCAAGTCGTTTGTTCAAGTTGTAGCGGAAAAGGAATCCGCCGGCGGGTTTTGTGAACTGGTTCACATGCTTGATAGGGTTCAATTCACCGATGTAATAGCTGCCCCCTAAAAACACTCCTACCTCTGCGGTTCTTTTGTTCCGCTGAGCAAAGCTCGTTGAGGCTATGAACAAGGCAATGAAGAGAATGAAGTACTGTTTTTTCACGTTTAATAATTACCCTTTGGATAACTCAAAAAAGGACGTTTTATTGCATTTTTTGCAAGGGATAGCAAATATAGTAGAATTTTGCTAATTCCTCCCTGTTAAAATAGGTTAATTGCGCTTATCTAGTCCCCAAAGCAGCTTGTTTCTCATGGTGGTGAAAAAGCTTTGGTTTTCGAGTTTTATGAGGTGGGCACAGAAATCGGCTTTCTGAACGGTGAGCTGGATGTTTGATTCAATGACTTCACTTCTGGAATCGAGTGTTACCAGGTAATTCGGGCTTCTGCCCTCCACTTCCAAGGTGATCACGTTGTTGTCGGAGATCACCAGCGGGCGCACATTGAGGTTGTGAGGAGCGATGGGAGTAATGACAAAATTTTCGGAACCGGGCATCACTAAAGGTCCTCCGCAGCTGAGGGAATAGGCCGTTGAGCCGGTCGGCGTGGCGATGATCAAGCCATCGGCAAAATAGGAATTCAGGTAATCACCGTTGATGTAGGTGTGAATGGTGATCATGGAGGATGTGTCTTTTTTGTGCAGGGTCAGCTCATTAAGACCGTAATTCACGAGGCCGAAAATGCCTTTTGGCCCGGAAACACTAAGCATGGAACGTTTCTCGATACTGTATTTATGCTCGACCAAGGCTTCTATGGCTGCATTTATTTCGGTTTTGGCCACGTTGGCAAGGAATCCCAGACGGCCTGTATTTATGCCCAAAACAGGGATCCCTGAATCGCGCACGTAGGCCAATGTTTCCAGAAATGTTCCATCACCGCCCAGGCTTAACATTACGTCAACTTTCCCTTGCAAATGCGTGTAAGCTTCAAAGGTCTTGATGTTTCCGACCAGCTCCAGTTTTGTTTTCAGGAAATTGTAAAAGGGTTCAAAGATCAGGATCTCGGTCTTGTATTCATTGAGTTTATGAAACAGCTGTTGGATATACTCGGAAGTATTATCGTTAGTAGCACGGCCGTAAATAGCTATTTTCATTCGGTGTTTTTGTTTGCAAGGAAAAAATCCCCCTGGCCCCTCCCGATAGCTATCGGGATGAAAAGGGGGAATTATATGTTGATGTAATTCATGAAAGAATCAAAACGGTTCTTCATATCGTCCGAAAATTCGCTTTGATGGAACGATGCTTTTACATTGTAGTTATAGCGGTAGAATGTCTGCAAAATAGCCGACAAATCTTCTTTGTTCAATTTTAAAGTGACCTCGATTTTCGTGGAATCTGTCAGGGAATTCACATAGCTGCTTAGAATCTTTGCGTCGTTTCCTTCTACAATCTGTGAGATCTGTGTCATGGAATAATCATGCAGGTTCATTTCCAGAACGACGATGCCGCCCGGTTCGGTAGTTGCGGCAAGGGTTGCAAACTGATGAATGAGAGAGGCCACGGGGATCAGTCCGACATAATGCTGATGTTGATTTAATACCGGCAGAACAGTTAGCTTCATGTTGGAAACCATTTTGATTACTTCGTAAATGTGCTGGCTTTCAAAAACAAAAGGACGGAGCAAAGAGAGTTTATTTTTCCCCAATTGTTCATCCGTGATGTTCATGTCGAGAATATCGGTATCGGAAATGAGTCCTAAGTATTCGTGTTTTTTGACAATGGGTAATTGCGACACTTTGAACTCGTCCATCCAGTTAATAGCCATTAAGCCGGTGTCGGTAGTTTTAAGTGGCGGAATCTCATCCGTTATCAGATCTTTTGCTAACATGCGTCTTTCTCGTTTTACTAATTGTTTTGTATCTTTAAAACAATTAATGGTCAATCTTATTACACAAACTTACTAATTTTTTAGCTTTGCAAGCGATATTTTGGGTACGCGGCCCCGAAAGAGCTTTAAAAGGGTGTATTCACAAGTCCTGCGGAAATGCAGGCTCTTAATTCAGAACAAATAAATGCAGGCGAAGTTAAGTGTAAACATCAATAAAATTGCGACCATCCGCAACTCCCGTGGAGGAAATACCCCCGACCTACTGAAGGCCGCCTTGGACTGTGAACGCTTTGGAGCACAAGGAATTACGGTGCATCCGCGTCCGGACGAACGTCACATCACTTACCAAGACGTAAAGGATTTGAAACCTTTGTTAAAAACAGAATTCAACATCGAAGGAAACCCGAAAGAGCAGAAGTTCGTAGATCTGGTGCTGGAAAATAAACCCGCTCAGGTGACTTTGGTTCCTGATGGTTTGGGACAATTGACTTCCGATCACGGATGGGATACGATCAAACACAAAGACTATCTGAAAGAAATGATTGCTGTATTTAAAAAAGCCGGAGTCCGTACTTCCATTTTTGTGGATGCAGATCCGAGGATGATAGAAGGCGCTCTGGCAACGGGCACCGACCGGGTTGAATTGTATACTGAATCCTTTGCAAAAGAGTATCCGCTGAACAAAGAAAAAGCAATTGCACCTTTCATCGCTGCAACAAAAAAAGCAAATGAATTGGGATTGGGAATAAATGCCGGACACGATCTGAGTTTGCAGAATTTGAATTATTTCGCAAAAAATGTCGAAGGACTTTTAGAAGTGTCGATTGGACATGCGTTGATCTCAGATGCTTTATACTTTGGACTAGAGAACACGATTCAACTTTATCTAAGGGCATTAAAAAGTTAATAGAAAAACGTTAAGCGTTAATTGTAAATGCAATTAACTATTAATAACTAACTATTAACCATTAACGAAACAAGAAGATGAAATTATTTTATAGGAAATTCGGGGAAGGACAAGCAATGATCATTCTGCACGGCTTGTTTGGGCAGAGTGACAATTGGAATACGCTGGCCAAACAATTTTCCGAAAAGGGATTTGGAGTTTACACTGTGGATCAAAGGAATCACGGGCTCTCTCCGCATAGCGATGATTGGAATTACAAAGTGATGAGTGAAGATATTCGTGAGCTGATCAAAGAACACGAATTAAAAAATGTGGTTCTACTTGGACATTCCATGGGTGGAAAAACAGCCATGCAATTTGCTTTCGATCATCCGGAATTTCTTGATAAGCTTATAGTGGCAGACATGGCGCCCAAATATTATCCCATGCACCATCAGGGTGTTTTGGAGGCATTGCAGGCCGTTGATTTCAACATTGTAAAGACAAGAAAAGAGGTGGAAGAAGTTTTATCGCGTTATATTTCAGATTTCGGAACCAAACAATTTTTATTGAAGAATATTTTCTGGATCGACGACACAGAAATGGCCTGGCGTTTTAATCTGAAAGTGATCATACAGCAGATCGAAAATGTTGGAAAAAATGTGGAACACATTGGTGATGCGATGCCGCTCGACATCGTTTGCGAAGTTCCTGCCTTGTTTCTTCGCGGCGAACATTCTAACTATGTGATGGAAGAAGATCTCGGTCAAATCAGTGAGCTTTTTCCAAACAGCAAGGTCGAAACCATAGCGGGAGCTGGACATTGGCTTCATGCGGAGAAACCTAAAGAATTCTTTGAGGCGGTGATCAAATTCATCAAATAGTAGATTAATTGAAAATAGTTATTTGTTAATCGGAGATTATCAGTTGCCGTTTAACTTGACCAATAACATTTAACTATTAACAGTGCGAGGATAAAGTTCTGTTGTCAAGAAATCGTGATTAGAAATTTCAAAAAAAACGCCACACACTTCTGCGTGGCGTTCTCTTC
>JBKJQG010000231.1:0-3138 GCA_046594925.1 Bacteroidia bacterium | reverse complement strand
GGTAAGAAAGATCATGTTAGCAAAGTGGCTGTTGTGAAATAGTTGAAGATATATTTTAAATACAAAACGCTCCGGTAGACCCGGAGCATTTTGTATTTAAAATATATCTTCAACTATTTCACAACAGCCACTTTGCTAACATGATCTTTCTTACCGGTTTTGATATTCAACTGGTAGATGCCAGCAGCAAAAGTTTCGGTATTGATCTTAAGCGTGTGACGGCCTAAATTGTTATCTGTAATTGATTCAGCATAGATGGTTTGTCCAATGGAGTTTGTGATCACAATGCTCACATCTTCGCTGTTCATCAACTCATAAGAGATGTTAATCACATTGCTGGCAGGATTAGGATAAACACTCACTGCCGAAATAGAAGTGTTCTCATCGACTCCCGATGCTAACTGCTCGTACAAATAATAATCATCCAAAGCTCCTTCAATCAAACTTCCACCGTTCAAGTAAGCGCCAGTGATCAGACTGTCGGAACACATGAAACGCATTTTAACTGCTGAACCAACAGGAACGTAATCTGTTACGCGGAAAGCAAAACGTCTCCAGCTCTTATCAGAAACATTGGTGTGTTCAACAACTGTCCAGCTTGCACCTCCGTCATTGGAGATCTGAACATCCCAGAAATCCTGTCCGGGATTAGCACCAGAGTTATTGCTCCACCATCTGTAATAAGTTAAAATGGGGTTGATGTAAGCACTCAAATTATAAGTAGGAGATTCCAAAGTAGTAATTCCTGCATCCACATCGTTTGTTCCCAAACCGGAGGTAGTTGAAGGAGCATTTCCAGTAACGGCACACCAGCTTCCGCCGGCCGTGTTCTGCACATCGGGCTGTACAATGGTTGAAGGTGTTCCGGGAGTCCCGAAAGAACCTACCGGCGCATCTGCTACCCAAACTCCGGTAGTTGCATTATCAGTAGGAATACCCTGAGTCCATGCACCGAAGTTACTATCGAAATCTTCTTCTAACATCAAGGAAACTCCATTCAGAATAAAATAAGGAAGATTAGGATTGACTTCATCAGCAGCAATGGGTTCAACCAAGCTCAACGAACTTGACGTTCCTTGCAATCCCAGATAGTAACCGATAACGGTTCCGTTTGGCTGCATGGGAATGGTTGCGGTATAATTGATCCCAGTAGTATTGGTCATGGCCATGTTGGTCCATGCTCCCAAACGGTTGATCTTATAATACAGTTGAACGGATGTTAAAGCCCAAGGATAAGCCACGCTTACACTTGCATTGATAGGAATCCCTGCAGCTGAGGAAGAAGTCATCACAGGTGTGTGAGTGATCACCGCATTCGACAACAAAGTGATTCCGTGCAGGTCGAATGCATCAATGATCGCATTGTCGTTAGGTGTTCCATTCGTGATGTCGTTATCACCACCATTAATTGGAAGATCGTCTGTTGTCAATGCTTCGATCAGAATGTCAACATACACTTGTCCTTCTGTTCCGTTAGGGCCGGTGATGGTAGCATAAAATGTTTCTTTGTAAAGATCCATCATCTGCTGAAGGTTCCCGAAGTTCAGATTGGTATCCCACCAGCAGCCGGCGATGATCTCGCCATCGGCGTGCACTTCTCCAACAAGATCCTGCGGATACACTTTTTTACCGATGTCGTAACGTCTTACTACAACCGTAGGATCGGTATCGTCAAAACCAATTCCCAAGATCGCACTTCCGGTGATTCCGAGTGCCCAGATATCTGCATACCCTTCACCCATTCCGCCATTGTTAAAGGAAGCTCCTTGCGACTGATAAAACTTATCGTTGATGCCATGACCGTATTCGTGATATACGACATCACCTACTTGTGCAAGAGAATTACATCCACCACCGGTAGCGTAAAAGTTAATGGATGTTCCATTGTAAAATGCGTTGCAGGTTCCTGTAACGTCTACATTGGTAGGTAAGGCATTGTCCATGTCGACGAAAGCTGGGAATTTTGTTTTCATGTAATCATGAACAATGTTCACGTGATAGTAGGCTGACAGCTCCCGGATATTTGCGTCTGAATTGAAAGAATAAGTATTTGTTCCCGGATTAGCAGTAGCTGTGAAAGAAGGCATTGCGCCACCTGTGGTGACTATAGACCAAAGTCCTTCTAACGAGAACGTAACACTTACAGGTGAAGAAGTCGGCAAACCAATGTATCCAACGCTGTCTGTAGTGTATGTGCTTACACCTTGCGTCATTTTCATATTAACCAACGGTTTCACAGCACTCGGATCGTAAGGGTTAGTTGGATAAACCGTACCAGTGATTGTAATATCCGTAGCAGCAGGCATTGGTGCAGGAGCTGCTACCGGAGTTGGGTGCTTGGGATCGAAGTGCAAAACTTGGTTAGTGCGTGAGATCACTTTCCCATTCTCTGCATCTACCAGCGTTAGGTATTTAGCGGGAACACCAGTAAGATCAAGTGTCTCCACTGTTACTTCATAAACCAAACGATAAATGTTCTTTTTAAATTCAGGAATAGGAAGGATGAACAAATCGCTGTTCACTGAAGTTGCAGTCACCGGATCAGCAATCCCTACTTTAGCGAAAGTAACCGCATCTGTAGCAGAGATGGAAGGAGCAGTCGAAATGGTGATGTCGTTAAAAACATCACATCCGAATGTCACCACACTTCCGCCGAGGGTCATTTTTACATATACATCGCTGTACAATACTTTCACACCGCTGTGTTTTTGATGGAAATGTACGTATTGAAAATTCTCAGAAGTTCCGCCGCCGGAATAATCCAATTCCGACAAAGGCAGGTTGAATCCCGAAAGCTTGGAAGAAATGAAGTTCAGCGCTCTGGCCTGCGCATCCATTCCATAAGTGGGGATGGCTTTACCGAAAGCACGGTGAGGTTTTGCATTTTCTTCATTAAAAATCACATACCATTGTCCGTTTGCTGCAACAAAGTTCTGCCATTCTGCGCTTTCGCGAAGGGCTTGCTGAAAAGCAACATCCGGAAGCCGTTTTGGATTTGTAATAAAACGGACATCGTTTTTGTTAGCATTTGAGATGATGCCGCCTTCAGATGCTGTTAGGCTGAACGATGTCAACATCAGGACAGCAAGTGTGTAATTTCTAATCATTATAATCTTTTAACCTAAATGCTACATGATT
>JBKJQG010000128.1:0-11760 GCA_046594925.1 Bacteroidia bacterium | reverse complement strand
GATCGGCAAT
Source organism: Bacteroidia bacterium (assembly GCA_046594925.1). GTDB lineage: Bacteria > Bacteroidota > Bacteroidia > 2-12-FULL-35-15 > 2-12-FULL-35-15 > 2-12-FULL-35-15. Next base: position 11,750 of record JBKJQG010000128.1, on the reverse strand, counting down.
AGTAGCGGTTAGTTTTTCTGTTTCCAAACGGAGGTCATTGTCAAAGATGGTCAGGTAAACCTGGGCTTTCAAGGTTTGTGTCTTTGCCTGATCTTTGGTGTCGGGATGAGTACAAGCTAAGTCAATGTTCTCTTTCGCTTTCTTCAGGGATTCCAAGTCTTTGGATTCACTGAAATCACGCAGGTAATTTTTTGCGTTTACAATTTTAACGTTTTGTGCTGTACCATTGATTACAAAGGCTGTTGCGACAATTAGAAGGGCTGTTTTCTTCATAAAAAAGAGTTAATGTTTTTGTTTTTTTACCTGCTTCTCCCCTCTCTGTTACGAGAGGGGAAGGGCGGGCTTATTCTGTTTCCGGCGGAGTATCAAGTTCCTTGCCATCATTTTCGGTGTTGTCTGAAGACGTGTCAGGGCCTTCATTTCCATATTCTCCGGTCGGAGTTGTGGTGTCTACTATTGTTTCTTCGATCTCCTCCTCCACTTCTACCTTGCTTACGGCAGCAATTTCGTCACTTTCCTTCATGTTGATCAGTCGCACACCTTGCGTAGCGCGCCCGATCACTCTCAGTTCAGAAATAGCCAGGCGAATGATGATGCCGGATCTGTTGATGATCATTAATCCGTCTTTATCGGTCACATCCTTGATGGCGATCAGATTACCTGTCTTTTCGGTGATGTTGATGGTTTTTACTCCTTTTCCTCCGCGTTTTGTAACACGGTATTCTTCGATCTCGGAGCGTTTTCCATATCCTTTTTCAGAAACCACCATCACATTGCTGGTCTGATCAGGCATTGCTATCATACCCACGACTTCATTTCCTTTTTCTTCTCCCAGGTTGATGCCTCTCACACCGGATGCATTTCTTCCCATCGGGCGAACGTTGGCTTCGTTAAAGCGGACCACCTTGCCGGCTTTGGAAGCCAACATGATCTCGTTCGTTCCATTGGTCAGCAATACTTCCAATAAAGAATCTCCTTCTCTTACAGTAATGGCGTTGATGCCATTCTGACGAGGGCGGGAATAGGCTTCCAAGGTTGTTTTTTTGATGATACCATTCTTGGTACACATGATGATGAAATTGTTTGCAATGTAATCTACATCGGTCAGGTCTTTCACGTTGATGTATGCTTTTACTTTATCATCGCTTGGAATGTTGATCAGGTTCTGGATTGCACGTCCTTTGGATATTCTTGTGCCTTCCGGTACTTCAAATGCACGCATCCAAAAACAACGTCCTTGTTCGGTGAACAATAATAAGTAATTGTGTGTGGAAGCAATAAACAGGTGTTCAATGAAATCCTCATCCCGCGTGGTGCTTCCTTTTGCTCCTTTTCCGCCTCTTCCTTGTGTTCTGTATTCCGTCAGCGGCGTACGTTTGATGTAACCCATGTGGGAGATGGTGATTACTACATCTTCGTCTGCGATCATGTCTTCCATGCGGAAGTCGCCGGATGCGTATACCACTTCTGTTCTGCGCTCATCACCGTATTTCTCTTTTACTTCGCTCAATTCGTCCTTGATGATGGCCATACGCAGTGTTTCGTCGTCCAATACTTCTTGCAAATATTTGATTAATTCCATCAAAGTATTGTATTCTTCTTTGATCTTATCTCTCTCTAAACCAGTGAGTACGCGCAATCTCATCTCAAGTATTGCTTTAGATTGAATCTCGCTCAGTCCGAAATTGCTCATCAATCCATCTTGGGCTTCCTGAGGGGTTGCAGATGCCCGGATCAGCTTGATTACTTCATCCAGGTGATCCAATGCAATCAAATACCCTTGAAGGATGTGCGCTCTTCTTTCTGCTGCTGCCAGCTCGAATTTGGTTCTCCTTACAACCACTTCGTGACGGTGTGCTACAAAGTGTACGATCATATCCTTCAGATTCAGCATCATCGGACGGCCGCCCACGAGGGCAATGTTGTTTACGCTGAACGAGGTCTGCAGCTCTGTATATTTGAATAGATTATTCAAAACCACGTTTGTAATAGCATCGCGTTTGATCTCATATACAATGCGCATCCCGTCTCTGTCCGACTCATCGCGGATGTCGGAGATGCCTTCGATTTTCTTGTCGTTGATCAGGTCAGCGGTTTTGCGGATCATCTCCGCTTTGTTCACCTGGAATGGAATCTCATTCACAATGATGCGGTCTCTTCCGGAATCAGTGGTTTCCATAACAGTCTTGGCACGCATCACAATACGGCCTCTTCCTGTCTCAAATGCATCTCTTACACCTTCAAAGCCATAAATGATCCCTCCTGTCGGGAAGTCAGGCGCTTTCACGTATTGCATCAATCCTGCTATGTCAATGTCTCTGTTGTCGATATAGGCAACCGTGGCATTCACTATCTCTGTCAAGTTATGCGGAGGCATGTTCGTTGCCATCCCCACTGCGATCCCAGATGCTCCGTTCACCAGTAAGTTCGGTATTCTTGTCGGCAAAACCGTTGGTTCTTCCAATGAATCATCGAAATTTGGACGGAAATCCACGGTGTCTTTTTCAATGTCCGCTACCATTTCTTCTGCTATCTTTTTCAGACGGGCTTCTGTGTAACGCATTGCAGCAGGGCTGTCGCCATCCACGGAACCATAGTTTCCTTGTCCATCCACCAAAGGGTAACGCAGACTCCAGTCCTGCGCCATACGTACCATCGCATCGTATACCGAGGTATCTCCATGAGGGTGATACTTTCCCAGTACTTCCCCTACGATACGCGCAGATTTCTTATGCGCTCTGTTCGACATGAGGCCCAGGTCCAACATTCCGAATAAAACCCTTCTGTGTACTGGTTTTAACCCGTCTCTAACGTCAGGCAAGGCGCGTGACACGATAACCGACATCGAATAATCGATGTAGGCTGATTTCATTTCTTCTTCAATGTTAATTGGAATGATTTTTTCTCCGTCTGCCATAATTTCGTTTTTCTGTTTTCTTTATTTTATTTCCGCTGGTTTTCCAGAAGATTTGTCATACTTTATTTGTAGCACAATAGTTGATAATTCCCTTGTGTTTAAGGAGGTTCGAAAATACTTATTTAACAGACGAGAAAAGCGGTTTTTAGCGTTAAATTATCAACATATTAACAGTTTTTTTGTTGATAAAATTAAGGGGAGACCTAGGACAACTCGAAAAGGAGTAATTACTTTTGATAAACTACTTGAAACTATTAAGAATACTAGAAAAAGTAACTCTTGAGACAATTAGATCGTTTAATTAAATAATTAAAAAACAGCATTATGGAAGCTAAATTTTCACCGAGAGTAAAGGATGTGATCACCTACAGCCGGGAGGAAGCGTTGCGTTTGGGGCATGATTACATTGGAACAGAGCATTTGCTCTTAGGGATCATCCGTGAGGGAGAAGGAACTGCTGTTCGACTTTTAAAGTCACTGAATGTGGACCTGCAGGAATTGCGCAAGATCGTTGAGCAGTCAATCGGAACGGGCAATCATAAAGTAAGTAACCTTGCCAACATACCCCTGATGAAACAAGCAGAAAGAGCATTGAAAATCACTTACCTGGAAGCTAAACTCTTCAAAAGTGCCGTTATCGGGACCGAACACCTCATTCTTTCCATCCTGAAAGATGAAGACAACGTAGCAACAAAATCATTACAGAAATTCAAAGTGGATTACGATGTGATGAAAGCCGAGCTCGAGTTGTCCAAATCAGATCCGAAAGCTGAATTTCCAGGAACTCCCAATGATGACGATGCTGACGAGGATTCTTTCAGCGCAAGCAGCACTAAGAAACCGGTTGACAGCAAATCAAAAACTCCTGTGTTGGATAATTTCGGACGTGACCTGACAAAGGCTGCTGAAGAAGGAAAACTAGACCCAATTGTGGGACGTGAAAAAGAAATTGAACGCGTTTCTCAGATCCTTTCCAGAAGAAAGAAAAACAACCCTATCTTGATCGGTGAGCCGGGTGTGGGTAAATCAGCGATTGCTGAAGGACTTGCACTCCGCATTGTACAACGTAAAGTTTCCCGTGTATTGTTCGGAAAACGCGTTGTTACCTTAGATCTTGCTTCCCTGGTTGCCGGTACAAAATACCGTGGTCAGTTTGAAGAAAGAATGAAGGCCGTAATGAACGAATTGGAAAAATCTCCCGACGTGATCTTGTTCATTGATGAGATTCATACCATTATCGGTGCTGGAGGAGCTTCCGGATCCTTGGATGCATCCAACATGTTCAAACCCGCTTTGGCACGCGGAGAGATCCAATGTATCGGTGCAACTACCTTGGATGAGTACCGTCAGTACATCGAAAAAGACGGTGCATTGGAAAGACGTTTCCAGAAAGTGATCGTAGAACCTGCAACACAGGAAGAAACCATACAGATTCTGAACAACATCAAATCGAAATACGAAGATCACCACAATGTGACTTATACCGACGAAGCGATCAAAGCCTGTGTTTCATTAACAGCACGCTACATAACCGACCGTCACTTACCCGATAAAGCAATCGATGCCTTGGATGAATCGGGTTCCCGTGATCACATCACCAACATCAATGTTCCTAAAAACATCGTTGAAATCGAGAAGAAATTAGAGGACATCAAAGAAGAGAAGAATAAGGTTGTGCGCTCCCAAAAATACGAAGAAGCAGCGCGTTTGCGTGATACAGAGCGGACTTTGCTAGAGCAATTGGATGCTGCTAAAAAAACTTGGGAAGAAGAAAGCAAGACCCACCGCGAAATGGTGAGCGAAGACAACGTGGCTGAAGTGGTGGCGATGATGACAGGCGTGCCTGTTCAGCGGATCGCACAGAACGAAGGCGATAAATTGGTGAAGATGGCTGAACTTTTACAAGGCAAAGTGATCGGACAAGATGAAGCGGTAAGAAAGGTGGTGAAAGCCATTCAACGTAACCGTGCCGGATTGAAAGACCCTAATAAACCGATCGGTTCCTTTATTTTCCTTGGCCCAACCGGTGTTGGTAAGACTCAATTGGCAAAAATATTATCGAAATATTTATTTGATAACGACGATGCCTTGATACGTATTGACATGAGTGAGTATATGGAGAAATTCGCTGTGTCCCGCTTGGTAGGAGCGCCTCCGGGATATGTAGGGTATGAAGAAGGCGGACAATTGACAGAGAAAGTACGCAGACGACCATACGCGGTTATCCTTTTGGATGAGATAGAAAAAGCTCACCCGGACGTGTTCAACTTACTTTTGCAAGCATTGGACGACGGAATGATGACAGACAGCTTGGGCCGTAAGATCGACTTCAAGAATACTATTATCATCATGACCTCTAACATCGGTGCCCGCCAGTTGAAAGACTTCGGACAAGGTGTAGGTTTTAGCACCGCTGCTAAAAAGGAGTTTGAAGATGAGAACTCAAAAGGTGTGATCGAAGGAGCCTTGAAAAAAGCTTTTGCTCCTGAATTTCTGAACCGTATTGACGACGTAGTCATGTTCAATTCATTGACCCGTGGGGATATTCACAAAATCATTGACATTGAGCTGAACAGCTTGTATGGAAGAATCAACGGATTGGGTTATGCTATCAAAGTTTCTGACGAAGCAAAAGATTACATCTCCGATAAAGGATACGATGTTCAGTTTGGTGCCCGTCCCTTGAAACGTGCCATTCAAAAATATTTGGAAGATCCTTTGGCTGAAGAGATCATCAAGTCCAACCTTAGCGAGGGAGACACTATTGAGGTGGACTTCGACAAAGCGAAAGATGAGATCAAGATCAAGATCAGCAAGCCCAAAGAAAACAAACCTAAGAAAAGTAAAAAAGAGGAATAAGTTCCCCGGCCCCGAGTTTAAACCTCGGGGCTTCTCTTTTCAAAAATCAACCACTTATCAAACAGATACTGCCACTTAAAAAGTTCCGCTTTCAGCGAGGCTTTTTATCTGCACCTTTGAGTACATCAAAAAAATAATCTTTATGAAATTGAGTAAAATCATCCCAATCTTTTCAGCCTTCCTTTTTTTATTTCTATTCACCCATCCAACCAAAGCCGCAGTGGACTTCGGTTATTACATTACCAAGGAAGATTATCTTGCAAAGAAACTCACGATAGTCACAGGAATGATTCCCAGTGAAAATTACAATGTTGGTGTTCTGATGTACAAAGACAAAAAGAACGTAGAACACAAGATCAGCTGCATAAAAGAGAAGTATTGGGGTTTTCGTTACCTCGACAGCGTTGACTATATGTACATGGATGGTTTTTATGCGAAAATCGTGATCATCGGCCGCATAGACCTGGTGATCAGTCCCAAAGCAACTTACAAAATTGACTCAGAAGGAAAATATTGGTTCTACAAAGCCGCTGACGGAAAGATCAATCTTTATTTCATGAGAAATCTGGATCCTGCAACACAAGCGCCTTTCGAGAAACTGATTGCTGATGAAAAAGCCATTATTAAACAGTATGAGGCTGACAAGGACAACTACGGTGAATTCATCAACAAGCAATTGAGTTACCTGAAGAAATACAACGAAACGATCCCAACGCCCCCTAAAGCAAAAAAAGGAGCCAAGAAATAGAAAAAGCCCTGAGTGTTTAACCTCAGGGCTTTTTTATGGATGACGGATCTGTATTTTGTCTTTTAGTATTAGTCTTTTTTTACCGCAGATTTCAGGTCTTCTTCCAACAATTCCCCAGCTTCATCAAACACGAGGTCATACGTGTTCTCCCCTTTTACAACTTCCATTGCATAGGTTGTTTCCTTTTCTTTTTCCAGTTTCTTGGATTCTTCTACCTTGTATCCGCTGAGTTCACCGTATTTTTTTGACAATGCTTCGCGGATCAGCTTTGGAAGTTCAGATAGCTTCAGGTAGGTTTCCGTTTGTATCCATTTTCCATCTTTATCAAATTTCGCGGAGAAGTCACTTTTTCCAACAGTAAAATCAGCTTCGTAATTGTCGTAATCCATCTCCCAGCTGGTTTTTTCAGCGATTGAAAACTTCGCTTTGAACGCTGAAAGAACAGGCTGTGGAACGTTATCGGCCGCAATTTTTTGTGCATTTATTGATGTGGCCATAAGAGTGGCTGCAAAAAGAAGTGTCAGTTTTTTACTCATAAGTCGGGTTCTAAAAATAAGATGTACTTGAATATTTGATTTCATTTTATGAGAGGTTAAATAATGTTTGGACAAAATTAACTATAAATTTGCAAAGTATTTATGTCAGACAAGAAAACCATTCATGACCCTTATGCCGCTTTAAGGATAAAAGAATTCCTTTTCTTTTTGAATACGCGGTTCTTTCTGACCCTTTCCATACAGATGCAGAGCGTAATAGTGGGCCTGCAGATCTACAAGATCACCGGCGATGAGCTGGCTTTGGGGATGATAGGTCTTGCTGAAGCCATTCCTTTTATCATTGTCTCTTTCTTTTCAGGACATGTAGCCGACACGGTCAATCGTAAACTTATTATCCTGGTCTCTGTTTCCCTGCTGATTGTATCTACCTCTGCCCTCCTCTACTTTTCAATGGATACTTCCACTGTCATCTCTACTTACGGTACGCTTCCTATATATCTTGTTTTTGGTTTCATTGGTATCGTAAGAGGATTCATTTCCGCAGCTTTCCCGGCCTTTATGGCGCAGATCGTTCCCCGTGAACATTATGGAAATTCTTCCATCTGGAACAGCAGCATCTGGCATGTTGGTGCTGTTGTGGGACCTGCTATAGCCGGTATTATTTGCGCAGTGAGTATTTCTACTGCTTACACGGTGAATGTTTTTTTTATCATCCTTTCCATTTTTTCTTTTTGTTTTATTGCCTCTAAACCCATTCCTGTTAAGCCTAAAAAGGAAACACTCCGACAAAGTTTGGGGGGCGGGATCAAATTTGTATTCAGCAATCAATTGATCCTCGGAGCACTTTCATTGGATCTTTTTGCCGTTTTGTTCGGGGGTGCGGTGGCCATGCTTCCGGCGTTCACTGATAAAATACTACACGTTGGGGAAATGGAATTCGGTTTTTTGAGGGCCATGCCTGCCGTGGGTGCTATCGTTACAGCCATCTTCCTTGCATACAAACCAATAACAAAAAATGCTGGGATAAACTTATTTGTGAATGTCGGATTGTTCGGTGTCGCAACCATCCTGTTTGCCATTTCAACCAATTATTACTTCTCGCTGTTTTTTTTATTCCTTACAGGAGCATTCGACAATGTGAGTGTGGTGATCCGTCACACGATTCTGCAATTGGCTACTCCAGACGATATGAGGGGAAGGGTTTCTGCAGTGAACAGCATTTTTATCGGGTCTTCGAATGAGATCGGAGCCTTCGAATCGGGTGTTGCAGCTAGCGCAATGGGTCTGGTTCGTTCAGTTGTTTTTGGTGGCATCATAACCATCTTGGTCGTTGCCGGAACCTATAAAATCGCTCCCAAGCTACGCAAACTGAATTTGAAAGAGATCGGATAAAATTTAATTGTATTTTTCATTATAGAGATCTATTGCTCTTGAATTGCGCTCACTCCTTCGGCATTTGATAAAGACGCTTGTGCTTAAAAAGCCCACTATTAATGCTCCCGAAACACCTGCTGCTTCTGTCAGAGAGAATTGATTGGGATCTGGCTTAAAAAGTGGAGGCATTTGATTCCAATAAAGCATCGTGCCGCTGAAAACTGCACAGGGAATGGCTGCAAAGCCAATATGCTGCCAACCTTTCAAGACTTTTGCTCTCTTCACTTGTTTTTTTATCTCCGGGTCGTTGCAGCTGAGCAGGTATTTCTGCATCTGTTTTTCATTCATCTGTTGCTTTCCGCAAATGAAATAGGAATCACTGATGGATTCTATTTTTTCTCTCTTCGTTGTATCCGTTAGTTGTGGAAAGGCTTGTTTTGTTGCCAAGCAGAAGAGAACACAAAGGAATCTTATTGCTGATCTTGAATTTGTTTTCATTTTTGACATAGTGATCTATTTTGTAACATGATTTTTTTTCTTTGTTTCTCCAAATTAATGAGACCCCGTCCCGATAGCTATCAGGATTTATCGGGGTAAATAAGAAAAGCAATTTCACACCTTCGTTTTATTCAGTGAGACCCCGATTCTCATCGGGGTAAATAAGACTAAGCAATTTCATTGCTAAGTCTTATTAAAAAGGCCCCTGCACATAAGCACAGGGGCCAAAAAAAGCAACCCACTTTTTTATCTCCTCTTCGCATTAAAGCCGAATGAGGCCCCCATCCTTATTCCGTCTTTGTTGGGAACTACATAAATGTTCACCGGGATATTTAACTTTCCTGATTTGAAAGTCTTCCCTACCGCAACAATAAAACCGGCTTGCAATTCATATTTACCACGGCTGTCCACCCGTTTTTCTATCCGGTACGGATTTACATTCACAGTGTCGGTCCAGTCTTCAGCCAAATGCCATGCTTTCTCTGCATCGTAATATCCGTCGGCTTTGTTGACAAGTCCGAAGGTCGGTCCGAACGCGATTTCCCAGCCGTGCTTGTTGTTTCTGAAACCATTCATTACAGTGATACTCGGTATGAAGACATTCTGATTAAAGCCCGTGATAGTTGGCAAGAATTCGAACAAAGCCTGATAGTTTCCTTCGTTCAGGTATTGCACCTCGAATTGATAACCGAACTGGAACATCAGCGGATAGGATCCGTAACCGCCTTCGCTTCGGGGCGCTTGGAGTCTTTGTCCGGCTTCTCCCGTGAAATAAGTGAACCCACTTCTTGGTCCGGACAAATTCACACTGCTGTTGTATGGGTTTGTGGTGGAACTTTCATAATTGTTTTTCTTCGTTAGGTAAGTAAATAGAGGTTCACTTACGGGCCGGTTGAACATCTTGCTCATTGTGATCCTCACCATGGATTGCAATTCCTTGTTTAGATTGAGGTATTCCCCCACTTGTGTCTTCTCGATCTTTCCGGTTTTTACATCGATCATCCGAAAAGTGATGATGATGTTCTCCCCTATCAGTTCTGCGCTGCCAGTGAACATCTTGTCTGAATGAATGATGGAGCCTACTTCTAAAAGACAGATTTTTCCGTAGCAGTTGTTGATGTTGAGTTTGTTCTTTTCTACTACGTAAGACACATCATAACGATCCATCACTTCAAACGTATCCAACTTTTCCAGCTCTATTCTCACCATGTTTCCCATCTGTGAGGGATCCATCATCAGGCCTTTTGTATCAATGTTCAAAACGGTGATGGTGGGTTTAGTCGCACCGGATTTGGAGATGGTGTCGTCTGCAAATGCTCCGAAACTCATTATTGTTAGAAGGATTAGCAGTGACCACTTTTTAATTCCCATGACTGAAGAATAGAGGTCAAAGGATTCCTTGCAGTATTTCTCGAGCAAGTTCAGGTTGAGAAAGAGCAGTAGATTTTCTGTGGAGATACTCAATTTGTTAAATGAATCCCTTACACTCAATTCTTTTGAATCCTTTTTTTGGAGCTGATTTTTTATATTCATTTTTATCAGAGTTTTTAGCCTTGCCAGCCGAAGCTGTCAAAGGCATGGTTAATATTTTTGTTGATACAAGCGAACGGCTTTCGCCTCATTCCTGGTTCTTTTAACTTTCAGTGTGATGGATGTTGCGAAGCAAGCAATACCAATAGCGGAAACAACTCCTGCAGATGAGAGCCCCTCTGCCTGATCCATGCCTCCTTCTGCTGTCGCTGCCAACAACCCTGCTCCTATTGCAATGCAGGGAATCGCGAGAAAACCAATGTATTGGCCTCTGGCCTGTTGTTTAGCCTCAGTGATACACTGGCTGATTTCCTTGTCTTTTGTATTTAATAACATCTGGTGCATTTCACGATTTGAAATAATTTCCTTGCCCCACATGTATTTAGAGCCAAGGGCCTCTAATTTCGGATTAGATTTTACTTCTCTTTTCACTACGATCGGAGCTTCCGGCAATTTAAACTCAAATTTTTCGCTACTGCCGTTGTTGTATTTTACCATGGCTAAATCATTTTTGAATTCAGAATATAAAGGACCGTCGTCTGATTTTTTGTATTTAACCAGAGTGGATGTGATCTCTGTCACCTTTCCAATAGCTTCTTTTCCGTTCCGGAATTGCAATGTATCCTGAGCGGATGCTTTCTGAGCGAATAGCGTAATGAGCAATGCTGCAGCTATTCTATATGGGGTTGTTTTTTTCATGGGTCTGTCTTTTAGAGGTTTTTATTTTTTTCTGTAATTGAATCCGACCAACAGGCTTATTTTCGCTCCTGTCTCATATTTTTTTTCAACTGTTTTTCCGGTTGCAGGGTCAGTAAATCTTGCTTTTTTGCCGACTGAAGGGACGAATGCAATGTTTACAGGAAAATAAACTTTGTCGGATTTAAAGGAGAATCCTGCAGCGATCACAATTCCGAAATTAGTACTTGTGGTTAAGTATCCTTTTTCATTCTTGTATCCATAGATGGCTGCATTCGGTCCTGCCCCCAGTTCTATCCCATTCTTCACGCGGATTCCGATCAGCGCTGACGCAGAGGGAATGAATTTGCCCATGTCTATTCCTCCGATCATTGGGACGAACTCAACCATTCCTGAGATTCCGGTTTTAGTAGTAAACAGGCGTTTTTCAAATTGCCATCCGAATTGAGAGTACACATTTCTCTTTCCTTCATAGTCAAGCAAGTCTCTGTATGCTCCCGGTCCGACCAGTGTGGCGCCCATTCTCGGTCCTCCGTATTTTCTTACTTCCGGAAGAAATTCATCTTCATCAACTACAGTTGCAACGGCGATTGGTGCGACTGCTTTTGGTGTGAGCTCAACTACAGCAACT
>JBKJQG010000294.1:0-2925 GCA_046594925.1 Bacteroidia bacterium | reverse complement strand
ACAAAAAACCGGAGATCGTAAATATCAGTTTTGACGTAAGAGATGCTGAAGGAAAAATTGATATTTACGATCTCCGGTTTTTTGTGGTCGGAGATCAATTTATAGGCTTCGGATAGATGATTTGGGTAGAGCAGGTCATCTGAATCGAAAAAATTCACGTAGTCTCCGGAAGCAACAGATGTCCCATAATTTCTAGCAGCACCTCTTTCAGAGTTCTCGATTTTATAGTACCGAATTTTTTCATTCTTTATGCTTTTAACTACTTCTTCGGTGTTGTCTATGCTACCATCATCCACTATGATTATTTCAAAATTTGTGTAGGTCTGATTTAAAGCAGATTCTATCGTATTCTGAATGAACGATGCTCTGTTGTATGTTGGAATTATGATTGAAAATAAGATCTGCTGATTCATAAAATTATGCGTTTGCTTATGCAAAACACTGCATCACCAATTGTTTTTCTATGTTTATGTGTTCAATGTTTAGATGTATTTTTTCGAATTCATCTGCTATGGGCTTCCCGGATTCAAACTGTTCTGCCAATTTGTTAAGCGCCTGTTTATTTTGCCCCGCAACTGCGGAAACAGCACTTTTGACGGAGTCGACATCTGGATAGTTCACCATTTGCAACAGGTGAAAGAAGCCGTTTAAAAAGCTCCGATTGCTGCCAACAGGATAAGTAATGCGGGACTTTAGCGCCTTTATTTTGCCGTTTTCAGGATAAAAGTCTAGGTACTCATTTGTATTCAATCCCAAGAGGCTGGCAAGGCCTACGTAGTCAATCAGTTTTCTGAGTTGCTTTTTATATTTTTTCACAAATCCGATCTTCTTTATGTTTTCTGATGTTCCTGCTTCGGCATTAGTCCATAAGGCATAAGTAACGGAAAATTCAGAAGGGTAGAAAACAATGTGTGGTGTATTCACGTCTATGAATTCAACATTAAGATATGGATTCTTGTACATTTTGTCTATTTGCATCGAAGCATTTCCGGAGGTCGTGTCGATGCTAAATCCTTTCTTGAAGATGATAGACTCATAACCTTCACCAAACGCTGCAACCGAAGTCAGCAGCAATTTCCCGTGATGATGAATGCTTTGATGAGAGACGCTGTTTTTTTTATCGGGCAGAGGCATCCAGCAGTGGGCAACAAAAGAGACTACTTCATTAGATTCGATTTCCAATGCAATCACAGGATTGATTCTCATTTGCTCTAAAATACCTGGCCTGTTGAGGTTCTTTTTAATAATCTGAAAGAGAATGGACCTGTCTTTTGCCATTTCAAGCAATAAAGGTCTGCAAAGCTCATGAGCTCGGTAACGATTGGCTTCTTTTTTAAAGATGCCGTTTATCTGTTCAACAAAAGCGTTCAACTCTAACATGTCTAGGCAATTAAAGTTTTATACTTTTCAAGTTTTGTTTTCGGAAGCAGAATGTAATTGCTTTCAACAAAGTTCGAAGGATGAAATTTTAGTTTTTTTAACTCAGGATGATACATGTAGCAGGCGTATCCCGTTTCGTTCATGAATGTAGTAAGGTCACTTTCCTTGATTTTGAAACCTTCCAGAAAAAAAGGGTTGATCTCCATTAAGATTACGGGTTGGTCATCCTGCAGCAATTTTTTCATGCCTTGTAACGCAAACAGTTCCGCTCCTTCGATGTCGATCTTAATAAAATCTACAGGGTGTCTAAGTTCTTTGAAATCGTCCAGCCTAATGATAGTACAGGTTATTTTTTCGTGTGATTCAAATTTGTAATGCTGATTTTTTCCTTCAAGTTCATTGTTCCGACCAGATAAATGTGCCTGGCCGGCACTGTAGGCGCCAAAACTCTGCAAAGGAACTTCAAATACTGTTTGGGTGTTCTCATTGCCAACGCCCAGTTCGTAAAGATTTACATTTTTTAAAGAATATCCCGCTGCAATTTTTTTTGCTACTTTGAAAGTAAAAGGAATGGGTTCAAATGCATACACGTGTCCGTATACTGCCATTTTAGACAAACGATGGGTATAATAAGCAAAATTCGCCCCGATGTCAATCACATTGCTTTTGTCGGACACAAAATGAGGGAGTAAGACCATTTCTGGTTCTTCAAGCAGTTTTTTTTCAATGTCTTTTTTTTTGGCAAAATACTGCATTAGCAAATAGCCATTCATGCCTATAAGCTTAAAAAAAAGAGGCTTGAGAAGTGAACGTATGGGTGACTTTACCGATGCCATAAAAAGAGTGTGCTAAGTCGTAAATTATAAGCCTAAAGATAAAATTATTTTAGCACTTATGCTTATTTTAAGCCATTAAAATGGGGCTTGCAGTAAATATCCCTCGAGTTGGGGCTCAGTTCGGCATAGCGACTGATCTTTTTCAAATTCGGGATGTCGTAGATCTCGTAATTGAGTGCGATCAGGTAGTCGATGAGTTCTTGAGCACTATCACCCTGTTTTTTCAGATTGAAGTCATCGATCTCGATGTACAATTGGGGTTTTTGCGTCCTTAAGGTTTGATTGGCACCTTTTAATACTTTCATTTCAAATCCCTCGACATCAATTTTTATCAGGTCGACTTTGGGAATGTTTTTCTGCAGAAGATAGTCATCCAATGTGGTGACTTCTACTGCTACCGTTCTCTGTTTTGCTTCTCCGGGATCTATGATTCTGTTGCCGCCGGAGTTTGAGGAACATTCTTCAAACATGTGAAGGGTGTCTTTTTTTTCTCCTAGGCCCTTGTTTTCAGCAACAATGTTTTGCAAATGTTTGTTTAGTGACAAGTTAGTGATCAGCTGCCCATAGGTTGGTAGATAAGGCTCAAAAGTGATGATCTTTCCTTGGTCCCCGGTTCGTTGAGAAAGCATCATGGCAGTTTGACCGATGTTTCCTCCGACATCGATAATAGTTGCATTTTTTTTAGCGTACCTCAAAACGTCAAAGGAAG
>JBKJQG010000162.1:0-3553 GCA_046594925.1 Bacteroidia bacterium | reverse complement strand
CTATGATGAGGACACGAATAAGGATACGTTGATTAACCGTAAAGATCTGAGGAGATTTTATTTGTTTGATTCCACTTGTGTTGTGAAAACACAGTTGATCCCTGCCGATTACACGGTTATTCGTTCACAATATGATCATCAGAATGATGTGATGTATGTGTTTGCAAAACAGGACGAGAATAAAAATGGGACGAGTGACAAGGAAGAAAAGACGTCGATCTTTTGGATCGACTTGAAAGCTCCTAAGAAAGCAAAACGATTGTATTAGATCTTACTTCTTAATCTCCGTATTCTTAATAAACTCCGCTTCATTGATTGTAGCTTCATTCTTAAAGTAATACACCGCTCCGAAACTGGTTTCTTTTTTAACATACATGTCACCCGTATTGCCTTTTACGACAATGCGTTTGGTGATCTTCGCATTTCCTTCTTTGGTAATTTCTTCGGTTACTCCTTGCGGATATTTCTTTGCCAATTCGTTCGTGTATTGTGAACGTTTTTCTGTTTCTATTAAAGCATCGACTTCTTTTATCTTATCGGCTGGTGCAGTTTCCTTTGGTTTTAGAGAAGCGGCATTCAAATAAGAAGACTTAGCCAGTTCAAAATTCTTTGCTTTGGAAGCGGAATCACCTTTCGCCAAGGCTTTGTCGTATTTAACCTGAACAGCTTTTAGTTCTGCTTCTTTCGCCAATCTGTCTTTTTCAATTGCATCGGCAGCTGCTTTGTCGGCATCTGCTTTCGCTTTTGCAATTGCATCTGCTTTTTCTTTTTCTTTCGCTAAACGTTCTGCTTCGGCGGCATTGGCTGCGGCTTTTGCAGCGTCTGCTTTCTCTTTTGCGAGGCGGTCTTTCTCAGCTTGCTCGCCTGCTAATTTTGCGGCTTGCTCGGCAGCGGCTTTGTCTTGTTCTGATTTTACTTTTGCTAAGGCATCTGCTTTCTCCTTCTCTTTCGCAAGTCGTTCTGCTTCGGCAGCATCGGCTGTGGCTTTTGCAGTCGCTGCTTTTTCTTTCGCAACACGATCTTTTTCTGCTTGATCAGCAGCCGCTTTTTCTGCATTGGCAGCTGCCGTGGCTTTGTCTTTCTCTGCTTTGTCCTTTGCGGCAAGGTCTGCTGCGGCTTTGTCTTTTTCTGCTTTATCCTTTGCAGCGGCCGCCGCCAACTCTTTTTCTTTCGCTAAACGTTCTTTCTCTGCTGCATCGGCTTTTGCTTTTGCATCGGCGTCTGCAAGAAACTTTTCAAGCTCCGCGAGTTTGCTTTTTGGATAAGCTTCGCCTGGTTTTACTCCCAAAGCCTCATTGTAGGCCGCTCTTGCTGTTTCGTAGGTTTTTGATAACATGGCTGCATCGCCTTTTGCTATCGCATTCTTGTAATTGGTTTCGATCGTTCCGGACTGCGCTCCTGCGAGTTTTGCCACTTTTGTCAGACTTTGTGCAAGTGATTGTTCTAGGTTTTCGTCTGAATCCACGGTATTCTTTTCGGAGTTGAAATAATAACTCAGCAGGGGTTTATCCAGAACCGCATTTAATTTTGTGATTGTTGCCATGTCGGAAGGGAGTTCAAACAACTCGCTCACCGGTTTGTGCACGCTTTTGAACTTTTTGGCAGCATCGCCTGTCAGCCCCATAGTGGAATAAATGATCTGAAACTGAGTAAATCCTACTTTGGAGATGGAAATGTCGTATTCCTCGTTGGGTGGAAAATTGAAGCTATAGGCTCCCGCTGAATTGGTCGTCAGGGCCTTTTCAGTCCCTGCACTGTTGATGATCAGCACGTCAGCGCCTGCGAGCGGTTTTCCATTATGTGTCACTGTTCCTTCTATCCTGGCCTGTGAATAGGAGGAGGAGTGGAAGACCAATGTGAAAAGTAAAAAGAGGGTAAAAAGGGATGCTCTGGGAGTAGGAATCATATATTCAGAATCTGTTGCTTTGCTTCTCAGACGTTTAATCCAACGAAAGGAGGCTTTATTTATTCGTTAAAGATACCTTTTTTAGATAAATTAACAAAAATGACGGAATGTCATTGAAAACAAATTGGCAAATCGTTTGTCTATGTTGAAATACAATTTTATCTTTAGGGTTCAATTGAGAATTTAATTATCAATCTTCATAAATTATAAACAAAATGGCATTAGAAATCACAGACGCTAACTTTGAGGAGTTAGTAGCAAAATCAACGAAACCGGTATTATTAGACTTTTGGGCAGAATGGTGCGGACCTTGCCGCATGGTTGGTCCGGTAGTGGAGGAATTATCGAAAGACTACGCTGACACAGCTGTTGTGGGCAAAGTAAACGTTGACAACAACGCAAACGTTTCCGCAATGTTCGGAATCCGCAATATCCCAACTATCCTTTTCTTTAAGAACGGACAAGTGGTTGACAAACAAGTAGGGGCAGTTCCTAAGTCTGTACTTGACGCTAAGTTGAAAGCTCTGCTGTAAATTCAAAAATTTTTAAGTCAAAAGTCAAAAGTGGAGAGACCTGCTTTTGACTTTTGACTTTTTTCTTTTAACCTTCCTTATGAACTCCATAGACCAAAAATCCATCCGCCAATTCACTCACTTAGAGTTGATCGCCAAACAGGTGGTGGAAGGATTCATTACCGGTCTGCACAAAAGCCCTTTCCACGGGTTCAGTGTTGAGTTTGCAGAACACCGGCTCTACAACAAAGGAGAGTCCACCAAGCACATCGACTGGAAATTGTACGGGCGTACTGACAAACTTTTCATGAAGCGTTACGAAGAAGAGACCAACCTCCGTTGTCAGCTCATCATCGATGATTCCACTTCCATGTATTTTCCAATCCCTGATGGAAAGGATCACAAACAAAATAAAATCACGTTTTCTGTGCATTGCGCTGCAGCGATGATAGAATTGCTGAAACGCCAGCGGGATGCGGTAGGACTGAGCATCTTTTCAGAAAAGGTGGACGTTCATACGCCCGCAAAATCAAGTTCCCTGCATCACAAAATGCTTTACCATGAGCTGGAGAAGCGCATTCAACCGCACGATGTAAAGATCAATCGAAAAACTTCGGCAATCAGTGCTTTGCATGAAATTGCAGAAGGCATCCACAAACGCTCTCTGGTGATGATCTTTAGCGACATGATGGATTCCACTGCCGATGCTGATGAATTGTTTTCTGCTTTGCAGCACTTGAAACACAAGAAGCACGAAGTGATTTTATTTCACGTCACCGACAAAGGAAAAGAAATGGAATTTGATTTCGAGAACCGTCCCTATCGCTTTGTCGACATGGAAACCGGCGAAGAGATCAAACTGCATCCCAACGAGATCAAGGATTCCTACCTGACTCAAATGGCTGAATACAAAAAAGAACTCATGCTAAAATGCGGTCAGTACAAAATTGATTTTGTTGAAGCCGACATCAATCAAGGATTTGACCAGGTGCTGATGCCCTATCTGGTGAAGCGCACACGAATGATGTAAGTTTATTTCGTCCTCTTTCTTATCCCTTTATTTCCTATTTTAGCCTTCTATAAAAATCCTGTTTATGGAACAAATGCCTACGCCTGCCAAGTTATTCCCTTATCC
>JBKJQG010000100.1:0-2832 GCA_046594925.1 Bacteroidia bacterium | reverse complement strand
AAAAGTTTAAAATCATGCGAATTGAGGAGAGTTATTGGCATAAAAATAAACACTAAATTATTTTATAACTATCTGTAAAACAATCAAAAGAGTATATATATCTGTTATTTAGAATACTACTAAAATTATTGATAATATGCCGTTGGTCACTGGTTCAGCACTTTTTTCAATGCAATTCCAATCGCCTCTGAAAGGCCTGTAAAGGCAGGTAATTATAAGATTTTTGAAAATTTATTTGGAATCGTAAAGATTAGCACCATATATTTGCCCCAGAATAAGAAACAATGAACAACAACTTTACATATACGTTAACACTTTCAAACAGCGCAATGATGTGCTGTATGATGTGTGCGTAATTATGGAAAGCCTGTTGTAACAACATATATTTTAAACACGATTTAAAAGGCTTTCCAGAAACGGGAAGCCTTTTTAGTTTTTAATCAAGACAAACAAATCAAACCAATGACGACTTTTAATTTTCAACTTCTAACTTTCAACTTTTTAATGTGTATGTGTTGTATGATGTATTTGCGAAAGCGGAAGGCAGCAGTCATGCATTATTGTAAACGATGAAACAATAAAAGCAAAAACGAAAGCCCTTCCGCAGCAATGCAGAAGGGCTTTTGATTTTATAAGGGCTACCCACACTGCACACCAATGAACAAGTGAACAAATTAACTAATCAACTAGCATGAAAAGTTTTCAAACAGAAATAGAAGATCCGAAAGTAGAAAAGGACATCATAGAATTGGAACAAAAGATCCGTGCTTTCCGAGAAGGAACATTGGATGGAGAAAAATTCCGTTCCCTGCGCCTCGCGCGGGGGGTATACGGACAACGCCAGCAAGGGGTTCAGATGATCCGCATCAAGCTGCCTTTCGGAAAAGTGACCGGAAAACAATTGCTCCGCATAGCTGACATTTCAGATGAATATTCAAACGGGAACCTGCACTTAACGACCCGTCAGGATATTCAAATCCATTATGTGAGTCTGGACAGAACCCCGGAACTCTGGGCAAAGCTGGAACAAGATGACATTACATTGCGTGAGGCTTGCGGCAACACGGTCCGCAACATCACAGCGTCAGCCGTTGCAGGCATCGATCCAAAGGAACCATTTGATGTTTCGCCTTATGCTCAGGAATTGTTCAAGTACTTTCTGAGAAAGCCGTTCGGACAAGAGTTGGGAAGGAAGTTGAAATTCGCTTTCTCCTCCAACGACGACGATACCGCCTACACCTTCATGCACGATCTGGGATTCATTCCCAAAGTGAAGATTGTGGACGGAAAGATCACAAGAGGCTTTAAAGTCCTTGTGGGCGGAGGATTGGGAGCGCAGCCATTTTTAGCTAAAACGGCTTTCGAATTCCTGGAGGAAGATCAAATCGTTCCTTTTACGGAAGCTTTGATCCGCGTATTCGACCGGCATGGCGAGCGTTCCAGCAGACACAAAGCGCGCATCAAATATTTGGTGAATAAAATTGGGATAGAAGAAGTATTGAGGCTGGTGGCTGAAGAACGATTGGCGTTGGGCTATTCCAGCTTCCCCATCAATTACGATGCGGTGCCTTTAAAGCAGAATATTTCGGAAAAATCATTCACCACGTTTAAGATAAGTAATAACAAAAAATATCAGGATTGGGTAGTTAGTAATGTATTTGAGCAAAAGCAGCAAGGCTTCTATGGTGTGAACATAAAGGTTTTGTTAGGAAACGTAAGTTCACAAACCGCACGTGAGTTAGTTAGTATAGTTAATACGTATGCAGCAGACGACATACGCGTAACGGTAAATCAAGGTTTGTTGTTGAAATTTGTTTCCAGAGAAGCTTTGCCCGCTTTGTTCAAGTCATTAGATAAATTAGGATTGGCCGAGCCGGGCTTCGACAGTGTCGCAGACATAACAGCTTGCCCGGGCACCGATACTTGTAATTTGGGAATATCGAGCAGCACAGGCATTGCTAAAGAATTGGAGAGAGTGGTGATCGAAGAGTTTCCGGAGTTGCTGTTCAATAACGACATTAAAATAAAGATCAGCGGTTGTATGAATTCCTGCGGACAGCACAGTCTGGCCCAAATCGGATTTCATGGAAGTTCGTTCAAGAATGGAGCCGCGGTGGTTCCTGCGTTGCAGCTGGTTCTTGGCGGAGGAATAGTCGGAAACGGCGAAGGAAGGATCTCAGAAAAAATCATCAAAGTGCCCAGTAAACGCGGCCCTGCAGTATTGAGGACGCTGCTCATCGATTTTGAGACGCACGCCGTGGAAGGAGAATACTTCAACACTTATTATGACAAACAAGGGAAAGATTATTTCTACCAGTTGTTGAAACCGCATGCCGATAACAGCACCCTGCTTCCGGAAGAGTACCTGGACTGGGGACATACAGAAGAATTTAAAACGGAGATTGGAGTCGGGGAATGTGCCGGAGTGATGATAGATCTTGTCGCGACCTTGATCTTCGAAGCAGAAGAGAAATTGGATTGGGCTAAAAATGCGTTGAATGAAGGATTGTTTGCCGACAGCATCTATCACAGTTATGCAACCATCATCAGCGGAGCGAAAGCCTTGTTGTTGGGAAAGAGCTTGAAGACGAATACTCAGAATGACATCATCAATGACTTTGAAAAACAGTTTATTCAAACTTCGGACATTAAGTTAGAAGGCGCGTTCCGGGATTTTGTACTGCAGATTAATAAGAACGAGCCCTCCGAGGAATTTGCCGTGAGATACCTGGAAGAAGCACAAGAATTTATTAAACAAGCCAGCGCATACAGAGAAAAACAGCTGCAGGAGGCAGACAAAGAATGAAAACACAATTCAAGCATCACATAAAA